>JBIJAD010000127.1:0-10044 GCA_044345955.1 Lysobacteraceae bacterium | reverse complement strand
ACTAGTTTGCGCATACTGGTTCAACGGCGGAGAATTTCTAGAGAAAGTAGCGGAAAGACTCCCCTCAAATGGCACAGAATTTCTAATTGAATTTTCTAGAGCCATGGCTTTCTTGAAAAGAACCGAGAGCTCTACGCTACTCCGGATTCACGGCTCCGATAATAATTGGGACTCGTACGATATTCCCTCAGCTCACTAGAGGCCGCAAGACGGATTCGTAAAAACCTCGGCATGACTCAATGGCGGAATCGCCTGCGGCGGTTCCGCCCTACGCAAACGGCTTGTTGCTGTCGGGATTTTCCTAGGCTTGCAGGCGGGGAAGTCCGATGCCGGACGATGGGGCATTGCGGCACGCTGGGGGCATGCCGAACTATCAACGATTGTGGGTGCCGGGTGGGACGTCGTTTTTCACGGTGAATCTGCTGGAGCGCCGCGAGAACGATCTGCTCGTCCGAGAGATCGATCTGTTGCGCGATTGCTTCGCGCGGGAGCGGGCGCGGCGACCGTTTGCGGTGTTGGCATGGGTGGTGTTGCCCGAGCATATGCACTGGATCTGGCGGCTGCCGGAGGGCGATCCGGATTTCGCGACGCGCTGGCGGCGGATCAAGACGGACTTCAGCCTGGGCATCTCGAAAACGGAGCGACGTTGCGCCATTCGACGCATGCGCGGCGAGCGCGGCGTCTGGCAGCGGCGCTACTGGGAGCATGCAATCCGCGACGAGATCGATCTGCAGCGGCATGTCGATGACATCCACTTCAACCCGGTCAAGCATGGCCTCGTTGGCGATCCCCGGGATTGACCATATTCCTCATATCATCATCACGCCGATGCATGGCGCAGGGCGGAACCCGCGCAGGGGAATGACCAGTTCCGCTGCTGAAAAACGATTCGCTTCGCGGGTTCCGACCTGCGAAGCCGCACGATCACTGCATCTGGAACGCGGCTTTCGCGCGCAGCTTGCGCTCCAGGAAGCGGCCGCTGTTGACCAGGGCTTCGACATCGCCCGCAAACGACTCATGCGCGATCTGTTTCAACGATTCGTCGAGCATCTGCAACTGGTCGATCAGGATCTGCGCGGCGGTTCGGTCGTCCTTCAGCGGCCGGGTTCTGGCGAACGACGACGGCAGTTTGAGATAGCTGATGAGCATCTCGGGCAGATAGCGGCGCAGGGTTTCTTCCACGGTGAACGCGGATTCGACCGAAAGCGCGCCCGAGACTTCCAGCTCGCGCAGCCGCGGCAGCAGGTCGGTGAGCGTGGCCTGGATGCTGTGCAGCGAGGCCAGCGCCGGTTCCGGCAGGCGCTCGGAGGCATCGTCGATCAGACGCTGCAACTGTTGCGCCAGGGTCTCGACCGACACTTCCGGGCTGTGCGCTTCCGCTTCGACGACCTGTTTGCGCGGCCATGCCAACACGCCTGCGGCATACAGTCCGGCCACGATGAACGGCCAGCCGGTGTCGATCACGCCGGTGAACAGCAGCATCAGCCCGACGAAAGCGAGACAGCAACCGGCGATATTGCGCGGGCTGTGCAGAAAACCGGACAGGCGACCCATCGGCGTCACCTCGGCCGGCCCGCGGGCCGTGAGGCGCGATGTCGCCCCCCATGCGGCATCGCCACCGTCGACGAGACGGACGAGGCGAGCCGTGCGCGTGGGCGGCTGTCGGCGAGGCGATCGATCATTGGTAGCCGCGGATGTCCTTGAAGACCTTCGCCAACGCCCCGGGCTTGGCTTCGAACGCTTTGCCGCCGGTCGCTTCGGCGAGCGACGCCATTTCTTCGGCATCGGCATTGCCGAACACGATCGGGAACACCCGGATCGATTTCACCGCCTCGTCCTGCGATTCGCGCCAGCGCAGCAGTGCGCGCAGACTCATGCCGTCGGTGTTTTCGCCATCGGTCATCAGCACGACCGTGTAATACCTCGACGCCTGCTCCTTGCGTTTTTCTTCAGCCAACTCGACCATGGCGCGTTGGACACTGTCGTAGATCGCGGTGCCGCCATCGGGCTGCATGCCGCCGACCGCAGCCCTGATGGATGCCAGTGTCGCGCCGTTCTCGGCGGGCGTCGTCCCCATGTCGAAGAGCAGGGTGGGCATCGGCTCGCGATTGAAGGGGATCACACCCACGCGCTCGCGGTTCTGGAATCGCGCATAGCGACTGCTGAGCGAACCGGCACCGCCGCCGGTCAGCGTATTCATCGCGTCCTTGAGCTGATCGATGCGGCCATCCTGGCCCATCGAACCGGACAGATCCAGCACATAGCGCGATGTCGACGGCACGCGCACATCGGCCAGAAACGCATCCAGCAGGCCGTTGATGACCTGCGGCTGGCCGGGAAACGGCAGTTCGATCAGGGTGCGTTTCGGAATCGCCGCCGCAGCCTGCGATTCGGCGTTCACCGGACGACGCAGCGTCGCCGCGGACAATCTCGTCTGGAATGCGGTCGAACGCAGATACTCGACGAGCCGGTCGTAATCCGCGCGCTTGCCGCCGTTCAACAGCATCAGCGGGTAGTCGGCGGTGATGATGCCTTCTTTCGGATAAACAGGCACCAGCGGCTCGCCCAGTCTGCCGCCGGCATTCAACGAAAGAATCACCGACTCGTAATTGATGATGCCGTCGACTTTCGACGGGTCGGCGGCGTAGGCGTCGGCCAGCCAGCCCGACGAGCCAGCGGTCATCCGCTGCCCCTGAAAAAACGCCTTCAACGCCGGATTCGACACATCCGCCGCGGTCAGCGCATCGGGATTCGACGCCAGCGCCGCGGCGATGCCGATGACCGCGGTGAATCCGGTATTGCTCGATGTGGGATTGGTCATGCCGAAGGTGAACCTGCCGGCACTGGCGGCATCGGCGATGTCCTTCCATGTCGGATCGTTCCTGTCCCATCCCAGGGCTACGGCCTTGGATCGCTTCACGCCGAGGATCACCGGCGACAGCATGATCTTTTCCTGCGCGGCGATCCGGGCTTTCAGGTCCGGGTTCATGGCGAGATACTTGCCGTGGCTCACCCACACCGCATCGAACTGTTCGCCGGCGTTGAGCTGGTCGATCGCATCGAGCGTGCCCGCGTAGCTGAAGCGGACATCGATACCGGTCGCCCTGCGGATCTCGTCGCCGAGCTGCGCATCGACATCCTTCAGCTCGGAGCCGGCCAGGATCGTGAAGGCGTTGGCCGGCAGCGCTTCACCATCGCCGCCCGAAGACGGGTCGGAACCGGAGGAGCAGGCCGCGATCAGCGCCAGGACCATCGCAGCGGACGTCCATCGAAGCATCTTGAAAAGACCGGTCATGGCATCGGGATCCGGAATGAAGGGGAATACCCATCTGGAAGCGTGGGCACGGCGATCGCCTGCGCACCGATCATGGCATCATTTTCCGAGTCTGGATTCGATGCGCACGATCATGCGCTCCAGCAGGTCGTAGGTCGGCGGATCGACCACGTCGACCAGCGTCTGCGGCGTCTCGATCTTGCGCGCCTTGGCCTCGGCGAACAGCGCGGTATTGTCGCTGCCGCGGAAACCGTAGCGACTGGCGATCTTCTGCACCTCGGGATTGCGTTCGAACACATCGGCGAAACGAGCGCCCTTGTCGGTCAAGGCCACGATCGTGTGCTTGGTCAGCACCGTCGGTTGCGGATACAGCAGGATCATGTCCGGATCGATGCCGGAATGGCGGAAGGCGTATTGCAGGAACTGCTGCTCGTAGACCATCACCAGCGGGCTTTTGCCCAACTTCATCGTCACGTAATCCTCGAACGGACCGCTGGAGCTGGACTCCTGATAGCCCTGCTTCGAGAACAGGCCGAGCAGACGGTCCACGACCAGGTCAGCGGCCGCATCGTCGGCGACGACGTTGTCGCCATTCGCGATGTAAGTGACGAGAGCGAGATACATCGCCGCCGAATTGCTGGTGCGCACATCGGTGGTGCCGATGAGCACCGATTTGCTGACGGAGTACGCGGGATTCGGCTGCAGATCCTTCCAGCGCACGCCCTGCTCCATCATCTCGACCAGCTTGTGCATGTCGACGATGTAGTACACGCCGCCCTGCCTGCGGACGATGCCGCTGGCCTCCAGCGGCGGGAGCAGTTGCTTCCAGCTTGCGACCGCCATCGGCGTGTAGAAACTGTTGCTCATCCGGCGCGAACCGGTGGCAGCGGCGATCTTCTGCGCCGCGGCCACACCGGCCGGGTAGGCGACATCGAAGGTTTTCAGGTCCGGATGGGTCGCGATCTCGCGCGAGCCGGCCTTCTGCACGTCCAGCACGATGCCCTCGGACTCCAGTGCCTTCGCCAGTGCGGGGTCGCGCAGAAAATCGAGCTTCTCCGAACCGGTGAGGATGCGCACCGTCGTCTTGCCATCCGCCGTCGCCGCATTGGCCGCTGCGGCATCCGCCGCGGCCTGCCCGGCATTGGCGCCGGCCTGCTTGTCGCGGGCGGAGAACACGATGCCGAACACCACGCCCACCAGCAACAGCAGCGCCAGCGCCGGCCCCAGGAATTTCTTCATCGACGGTTCCCCTGCAGTAGACACATCAACCGGTCCCCGACGACCTGCGGTGGGCACCCGGGTCGTCATCGTCCAGACCACGGATCAGAATGCCCTTGCCGCGACAATACTCGATCGCCAGCCGCTCGATCAGATTGGACATGCTGCGGTTTTCCATCCCCGCCGCAAGCTCCAACGCATCGCGGACCCCGGGCAGGGTCCGGAACGTGGTGGTGACGGTGCGGTTGGGGATCCTGGGCATCGGGAGCGAGAATACATTCGATGGCGGTCTGCATGCCATTCAACAGCAGATGTATTCACGTTTCATGACAGCGATGCAAGGCCGCAAGGCGGATTCGAGCAGGGCCGAACCCGCGCAGCGGTTGACCGGCTTCGCTGTTGTAAACCCGCCATCAAGTCTCGGCATGACTCAAATGACGGAATGACCAGTCTCGCTGTTGGAAGACGCTTCGCTGCGCGGGTCCCGCCTCACGGAGTTGACGGTGCGTCGCGGGCCGGCAACGGGCGACTCCCGACGATCTCCCCACGCGCATCATAGGTGCGGGCCGTGTCGAGCCTGCCGTCGCCGTCGCTGTCGAACTCGCCGGAAACGGGCCAGCCGTCACGGTAACGCACGGTCTTGACGACACGCCCGCTGCGGTCGAGCCATTCATCGAGGACGATGACGCCGTTCTCGTACTTGCCGCGGACATCGGTCTCGCCATCGCCGTCATGGTCGATGGTAAATGTGTCCGGCTGGCCGTTGCGGAAAACATCGATGCGTTCGAAGCGACCATCGAGGTCGTCGTCGTTCTCGATGCGACCGAGGTCACCTTTGGCTCGGTAGCGGAGGATCTGGTCGATCCTGTCGTCGCGGTTGCGGTCGACCTCCACGCGATCGACGCGGTCGCCGGCGAAGTACACCCGTTCGTCGATCCGACCATCGCCGTCGTAGTCGATCTCGTCGGGCGTACCGGGACGGTTGTAGACGGTCCAGACGATCGCTGCACCGCAGACGGCGCCGAACAGCAGCGAGCCGATCGTCGCGAACACCGATCCACCGCGACTCGCCGGCGCAATTGCTGACTTGGACGCAAGCGCATCGTCTTCAGTCGCCTCGTCGTGCTGCGGCGTTGCGCGCTCCCAATCGAGCACGATCGCACGGGCAGCTTCGGCGTGCTGGTCCGGCACCATCAGCAGGATCGGCGTGTTGGGGGGAACCTCGCCGAGAGCGCCCTGCAGGTATTCGCCGTTCAGATGCACCGGGATGCCGGTGTCCTGCAGCAGTTGCCGCAGCAGATGCGCATCGGCGAGGTTGGCGGCTTGGTAGATGGTCTGCATGGGGGAACTCGGGCCTTTTCGTGAGTCTATCGTGTCATGCGCCGCCGGTTTCGGGGGGCGGTGCGGCGACGATATCGGTGGAGCTGCGCTTCGCTTGCTCCACCCTGCGGGGCTACCCGTCGCGGAGGCGCGGGTCCATCGCGGTGCGCAGGGTATCGACGAGGGCATTGATCAGCACGATCAGGCCGCCCACGACCAGCACCACGCCGAGGACGAGGGTGTAGTCGCGGTTGAGCGCGCCCTGCACGAAATAGCGGCCCATGCCGGGGATGCCGAAGACCTGTTCGACCACCGCGGAGCCGGTGACGATGTTGATCAGCGCCGGCGACAACCACGCGACCACCGGCAGCAATGCCGGCTTGAGCGCATGGGCGAACAGCAGCCGCATTTCCGAAAGGCCGCGGGCGCGGGCGGCGACGAGGTAATCGGCGCCGAGCGTTTCCAGCATCGAAGCGCGGGTAAGCCGCGCGCAGTAGGCGAGATTCGGCAGCGCCAGGGCGATCGCCGGCAGCACGAGGTTGTCCCATTCGCCCCAGCCGCCGGCGGGCAGCCATTGCAGCATCACCGCGAACAGCAGCACCAGCAGTGGCGCAACCACGAATTTCGGTATCGCAAGCCCCAACCCCGCGAACAGCATCAACACGCGATCCAGCCAGGCACCGGCACGCAGGGCAGCCCACACGCCCAGCGGCACGCCGAACAACAGCGCCAGCAGCAGGGCGAGACCGCCGGTGAGCGCGGACACCGGCAGCGCCTGTGCGACAAGTTGATTGACGGTGTAGTCGGGATACTGAAACGACGGCCCGAGATCGCCGCGCACGACATCGCCCAGCCAGGCGCCGTACTGCGCCAACGGTGGACGATCGAGACGATACTGCGCTTCCAGCGCGGCCTGCACTTCCGGCGGCGCGGCCTTTTCGGTGTCGAACGGCCCGCCCGGCGCGGCGCGCAGCAGCACGAAGCACAGCGTGGCCAGCAGCCACAGCGTGAATGCGGCTTCGAGCAGGCGCGCGAAAAAACGCTTCATGCGATCGCGACGTGGAAAAGACGACCGATCAGCGCCGCGGCGCCCATCGCCATCGCGCCCCAGAAACCCACGCGCAGCGCGCCGCGCAGGATCGAAGCGCCGCCGGCCCAGGCGGCGAGCGCGCCGGAGGCGAGCAGCGACAGCAGGGTGACGATGACCGTGGCCGCTTCGATCCGCCCGGCCGGCGCCAGCAGCACCGCGAGGATCGGCAGCAGCGCGCCGGCGGCGAACGCGGCGGACGAGGCCAGCGCCGCCTGCAGCGGCCGCGCGCGCAGGGCTTCGGTGATGCCCAGTTCGTCGCGCTTGTGCGCGCCCAGCGCATCGTGCGCGGTGAGCTGGCGCGCGACCTGCAGCGCGAGTTCGCGATCGAGCCCGCGCTGCATGTAGATGCCGGTCAGTTCCTGCAATTCGTGATCCGGATCGTCGGCCAACTCGCGGGTTTCGCGCGCGATGTCGGCGTTCTCGGTGTCGGCCTGCGACTGCACCGAGACGTATTCACCGGCGGCCATCGACATCGCGCCGGCGACGATGCCGGCGACGCCACTGGCGAGCACCACGCCCGGCGCGGCACCGGTGGCGGCGACGCCGACGACCAGACCGGCGATCGAGATGATGCCGTCGTTGGCGCCGAGCACCGCGGCGCGCAGCCAGCCGGCGCGGTCGGTACGATGGAATTCGAGATGACCTCGGGGCATGGCGGACTCCGGTCAGGGCGCGGGCGCGACCGCCATCCAGCGCGAAGGATGGCGATCGAGCGGATTGGGCTCGAACCCGGACACGCGATCCGAGACGAGATGCTTGGAACTGTAGAAATACAGCGGAATCGTCGCATGCGCATGCAGCAGCCGGGTCTCGGCCGCGCGCAGCCAGGCGTTGCGCGCGGCTTCCGAACGCGCGGCGTCTGCATTGTCCAGCAGCGTGCGATAACGCGGATCGTCGTAGCCGGGCCAGTTGAGCGCGCCGTCGTCGCCGAACGCGATCAGGAAATTGCGCGGGTCGGCGACATCGCCGATCCAGCCGCCGCGGTAGACCTGGGTGATCGCGCGCTGGCGGCGGTTCTGCACGAACACTTTCCATTCCTCGTTGCGCAGACGCACGCGCACGCCGAGCGTATCGCGCCACATCGCAGCCACCGCCAGCGCCATGCGCCGATGCGGGGTCGAGGTGTTGTAGCGCAGTTCGATCGAGAGCGGCCTGACTTCGGAATAACCGGCGGCGCGATACAGCGCTTTCGCCCGGGCCTCGCGTCGCGCCTGGTCCCAATCGGCCCAGTGCAGCCGCGCCGGCGTGTAACCGGGAATACCGGGCGGCACGATGCCGTAGGCCGGCGCCTCGCCGAAACCGGTGACGTGACGGGTGAGAGTGTCGCGATCGATCGCCAGCGACAGCGCCTCGCGCAGCCGCGGATCGTCCTTGAACGGCGGTCGGGTGAGATTGAGGCCCAGCCAGAACGCGCCGAGATAGGGCGCGACGCGCAGTCGCGGGCCGAAGCGTTCGCGCAGTTTCGGCAGCGGCTGCGGCGGCACGGTTTCGGTGATGTGCAGATCGCCGGCGGCGAAGCGCTGCAGTTCGGCGGCCGCGTCCTCGGTCACGTGAAAGCGCACCCGCGGAATGCGCACGCTTGCGGCGCCGTGGAAATGCGGGTTTTTCGCGACTTCGAGATTGGCCTGCGGCGTCCACGCGACCAGCCGGTATGCACCGTTGCTCACCAGCCGGCCCGGCCGCGTGTGCTGCGCGCCAAACTGCTCGACCGCGGGCAGATACACCGGATAGGCCACCGGCAGCGTCAGCAGCGCCGGCAGCGATACCCGACGCGTGGTGCGGATGCGCACGGTGCGCGGATCGGGCGCATCGACGCCCAGCGCCTCCGGCGGCCGCGCGCCGGCCTGCACCTCGGGCGCGTGCAGCACCGCGTCGAGCTGCGCCGCGAACGGCGCCGCGGTCGCGGGTGCGAATGCGCGCCGGAAGCTGCTCACGATCTGGGTCGCGGTCAGCGCCTCGCCGTTGCTCCAGCGCAGATCCGGACGCAGATGGAAGGTCCAGACCCGGCCATCGGTCGAGACCTCCCAGCGCTCGGCCATGCCCGGGATCAACCGCCCGGCGGCGTCTTCGGCGACCAGTCCTTCATAGAGATCGCGCAGGATGTTGCCGCAGGCCACTTCCTGGCAACGATGCGCATCCAGCGAGGCGGGCTCCGGCCCGTTGCCGCGCTCCAGCCGCACCGGCATCTGCGCCGCGGCTTCGATGGAACACAGACAGAGCAGCAGGGCAACAATGCGCGTCATCGCTGGCGGGTATAGTCCGGACCTTGCGATGGTAGGCCACGGGCCCCATCTCGCCTACCCGCACCGCAACGACCGCCTCCTCCGGCGCCTCCTGCGGTCGTTCCTTTCCCTACACGGATGCCGCATGTCCAGCCCCAGCCAAGTCGCCGACACGCCCATCGCCGATCGCGATCAACTGGTGGCGGTGCTCGCTTCCGGCGAAAAGCCCAGGGCCGCCTGGCGGATCGGTACCGAGCACGAGAAGTTCGGCTTCCGGCTCGACCCCGGATCCAGTCCGGGGCAGGCCTTCGCACCCCCGACCTTCGACGGCCCGCACGGCATCGAAGCCCTGCTCACCGGCCTCACCCGCTTCGGCTGGGAGGCGGTGCGGGAACATGGCCGCACCATTGCGCTGAGCAAGGACAACGCGTCGGTCACGCTCGAACCCGCCGGCCAACTCGAACTGTCGGGCGCGCCGCTGGAGAACATCCACCAGACCTGCGTCGAGGTCGGCAGCCATCTGAAGGAAGTGAAGACCGTCGCCGATGAAATCGGCCTCGGCTTCCTCGGCATGGGCTTCCAGCCGAAATGGCGGCGCGAGGACATGCCGTGGATGCCCAAGGGCCGCTACCGGATCATGCGCGAGTACATGCCGAAGGTCGGCGAACTCGGTCTCGACATGATGACCCGCACCTGCACGGTGCAGGTCAATCTCGATTACGCCAGCGAAGCGGACATGGTGAAGAAGTTCCGCGTCTCGCTGGCGCTGCAGCCGATCGCGACCGCGCTGTTCGCCGATTCGCCGTTTACCGAAGGCAAGCCCAACGGCTATCTGTCCTATCGCTCGCACATCTGGACCGACACCGACCCCGATCGCACTGGCATGCTGGATTTTGTGTTCGACGACGGTTTCGGCTACG
>JBIJAD010000125.1:0-10120 GCA_044345955.1 Lysobacteraceae bacterium | reverse complement strand
GCCTCGGTGGTCTCGACCACGATCACCACGCCGGTGACGGCGACGGTGACCACGCCGGTGCCGCAGAACCCGGCGCTGTCGATCGTGAAGTCGGCGCCGGTGGGCAGTCTGACTGTGGGTTCGACGATCACCTACACCGTGACCGTGACCAACACCGGCAACGTCACCCAGAGCAATGTGGTGGTGAGCGACCCGATGCTGACGCCGAACAGCGCGACCTGTGCCAGCGTGGCGCCCGGCGGCACCTGCGTGCTGACCGGCACCTACGTGGTGCAGCAGTCGGATGTCGATGCGGGCCAGATCGTGAACACGGCCTCCGTGATCTCCTCGGCGATCCCGAACCCGCTGACCGCGACGGTGACCACGCCGATCGCGCAGAACCCGGCGCTGAGCCTGGTGAAGTCGGCGCCGGTCGGCAGCCTGACCGCGGGTTCGACGATCACCTACACCGTGACCGCGACCAACTCGGGCAACACCACCCAGAGCAATGTGGTGGTGAGCGACCCGATGCTGACGCCGAACAGTGCGACCTGTGCCAGCGTGGCGCCGGGCGGCACCTGTGTGCTGACCGGCACCTACGTGGTGCAGCAGTCGGATGTCGACGCCGGCCAGATCGTGAATACGGCCCAGGTCACATCGACGACCATCACCACCCCGGTGACGGCGACGGTGACCACGCCGATCGCGCGCAACCCGGCGATCACCGCGAACAAGACCGCGACCCTGACCGTGGACGGCGGCGTGGCCGGTGCGGCCGATGTGGGCGACGTGATCACCTACAACGTCACCATCACCAACACCGGCAACGTCACCATGACCCTGCAGACGGTGCTGGACAGCCTGGAAGGTCGTCCGACCACCACGCTGACCTGCGCGCCGCTGCTGCTCGCGCCCGGCCAGACCGCCACCTGCAACAGCTACACCTACACGGTGACGGACGCCGACATCGTCTCGGTCGGCGCGACCCTGGACAACGTGGTCACCGCGACCGGCGTGTCCACCGGGTCGGCGCAGTCGGTCAGTTCCAGCAGCACCGCGGTGGTCGCGGTCAACGCGGCGCCGGCGACGGTGCGCGCGATCAAGACCGCCACCCCGCGCGATGTGCGTCCGGGCGATCTGGTGCGCTACACGGTGACGCTGCAGAACACCGGGCAGACGCCGGTGGTGGACGGCATCCTGATCGACACGCCGCCTGCGGGCTTCAGCTACGTCGACGGTTCGCTGGCCGTGATCGATGTCGACAACGTCGGACGCCTGGTCGGGACCTATCCGATCCGGGTGGACCGCATCGACATCGCCTCGGGCGGCAGCGCCACCATCACCTACCTGCTGCGCGTCGGTGCCGGCGTGCGCGCGGGCCTGCATCGCAACAGCGCGTATCTGGAGGACAACGGCGGTGCGGTCTCGAACGTGGCGACTGCCGACGTTCGTCTGGTGGCCGATCCGCTGCTCGACGACTCGCTGATCGTCGGTACGGTCTGGAACGACGTCGACGGCGACGGCTGGCAGGATCCGGACGAACGCGGCATCCCGGGCGTGCGCATCGCCTCGGTGGAAGGCCTGCTGGTCGAGACCGACCAGTTCGGTCGCTACCACCTGGCCGGCGTGGACGGCGGGCGCTGGGAGCGCGGTCGCAACTTCATCCTGAAGGTCGACCCCGCCAGCCTGCCGCCGGGCAGCGTGTTCACCACCGACAACCCGCTGGTCAAGCGCGTCACCCCGGGCCTCCCGGTGCGCTTCGACTTCGGCGTCAAGCTCGCCACCGGCACCTTCGACGGTGGCGAACGCGCGGTCGAGATGGAGCTGGGCTCGGTGATGTTCGCGCCGGACAGCGCCGAGATCCGGCCCGAATACCGCGCCGCGATCGAGCGCATGGCCGAGACCGTCCGCAAGTACGGCGGTGGCGAGGTGGTGATCGGCGCCGAGGGCGACAGCGACATGCTCGCCTTCGAGCGCGCGGTCGCGGTGCGCGACGCGCTGGTCGCGCAGTTGTCGCCCGAGATCGCGTCGGCGCTGCGGATCAGCGTCCGCGCCAATCCCCACGATCCGTCGTCGACGGTGGTGGGGGTCATGGCGTGGCCGCTGCTCGGCACGGTGCTGTTCGAGACCGACCGCGCCGAGATCAAACCCGAGTATCTGCCGTTGATCCGTCGCATCGCCGACTATCTGGTCGCCAGCGGTTCGACCCGGGTCGCGGTGGTCGGGCATGCCGACAAGCGCGGAGCGGAGGATTACAACGTGGCACTTGGGATGCGCCGGGCCAAGGCGGTCCACGAAGCGATCGCGGCGGCCCTCCCGGCCGAACGGCGCGCCGACCTGCGCGTCGACGTCAACGAGGACCCGGCAGCCCCTGCCGGAATGAACGGTCAGTGAGGGGCGCCGACATGAAGATGAAACTGCTGGACTACACCCTGATCGGCATCCTCGCCGGCTTCGCCGCCGGCGCATCGGCGCAGCAGGCGCCGGCGCCCGAACCGCCCGCGACACCGGCCTGCAATAGCGACGGCTGCACGTCGGGCGAAGGCATGTTGTTCACGATCCGCAGCCGCGGCGAACAGCGTCCGGTCAGCGGCGCCGACGAACAGCAGACCGACTCCGCCACGCTGCAGCCCGATCGCCGAGTCACGGTCGAAGCCGAACGCATCGAATCCCGATGGGATCGCGACCTCCAGCCCGGCCAGGCGCTGGCGGTCGGCAAGTGGTCCACCGACCTGCCCGGCGGCGGCGTGATCTGGGCGACGGAAGATCCCAATCTTGGCCAACCGCAACTCGGCATCAGCGCGCCGTCGCTGGTCGCCTTCGACGGCAGCCGCATCGTCAAGCCGGTGCGTTTCTACGCCTACAGCAACTACTCGGCCTTCATTCGTCGCGCCGAAGTGCTGATCTACCGTGCCAGCGATGCCGATCTGGTCGATCCGCTGGCGAAGGTCGATCTGCCGGTGGCCGCCGTCAGCGACGTGCAATGGGACGGCGCGTTGCCGGCGGGCTTCGAGGCCCGCGCCGGCGACGAGCTCGTGTATCTGGTGCGTGCTTACGCCGAAGACGGCAGTTTCGACGAGACTTTCCCGCGCCGTCTGCAACTGGTCACGCCGGAGGAGGCCGAGCGCGGCAACGAAGTGCTGCGGCGTTCGACCGAACGCGGCAGCGGCCTCGCGCTGAGCGCCGAAGAAGCCGAGCAGCGCCGTCTGGTCGAGGGTGTGTTCGGCGAGAACGCGCTGCGCCAGCAGAACATCCCGATCTACGGCTCGCGCATCCGCATCCAGGGCCGCGACATTCCCGAGGGCTACAACGTTCGCATCAACGGCCAGAGCCATCCGGTCGATCTGCAGCGCAAGCTGGTCGCCGAATACCTGGTTCCGGTCGGGCGTCACGTCTTCGATCTGGAGCTGCAGGGCGGCGAGCAGGGCACGCTCGCGCGTCGGCTCGACATCGACGTCAGCGGGAAGTACATGTTCGCGGTCGCGATCGCCGACCTCACCGCCTCCGGCGGCAACGTCTCCGGCTCGATCGAACCGCTGGCCGGCGACGACCGCTACGACGACAGTTTCCTGGTCGAAGGCCGGCTCGCGTTCTATCTCAAGGGCAAGATCAAGGGCCGTTATCTGATCACCGCCCAGGCCGACACCCGCGAGCGCGAGCTGTCGGAACTGTTCGACGGGTTCTGGGACGCCGATCCGCAGGACGTGTTCCGCCGGCTCGATCCCGACGCCTACTACCCGGTCTACGGCGACGACTCCACCACCACCCGCGACGTCGACACCCAGGGCCGACTGTACGTGCGCGTGGACTGGGACAAGAACCAGGCGCTGTGGGGCAATTTCAACACCGGCATCACCGGCACCGAATACGGCCAGTACTCGCGCGCACTCTACGGCGCCGCGCTGAGCTGGCGTTCGCGCGCCTCGACCGCGCTCGGCGAGCCGGCTTCGCAGCTCAAGGTGTTCGCTTCGGAAGCGCAGACCGCGCCCGGGCACAGCGAATTCCTCGGCACCGGCGGCAGCCTGTACTACCTCAAGCACACCGACGTGCTGCCCGGCTCCGATCGCGTCGTGCTGGAAGTGCGCGACCGCACCACCGGCCGGGTGGAGCGCCGGATCGATCTGGCCCGCGGCGCCGACTACGACATCGACGAATTCCAGGGCCGGCTGCTGCTGACCCGGCCGCTGTCGCAGATCACCCGCGAGAACATCCCGACGCTGACCCGCGACACGCCGCTGGACGGCTTCGCGCAGATGCTGCTGGTCGATTACGAATACATCCCCAGCGGCTTCGATCCCGACGAGGTCACCGCCGGCGTGCGCGGCCGGCACTGGTTCGGTGAACACGTCGCGGTCGGCGCGACCTGGGTGGACGAGAACCGTGCCGGCGACGACTACGCCCTGCGCGGCCTGGACGTCACCCTGCAGGCCGGTCGCGGCACCTATCTCAAACTCGAGCACAGCCGCACCGAAGCGACCAGCGCGCCGATCTTCTTCTCCGACAACGGCGGTCTGAGCTTCACTCAGCTCAACCCCGCGCTCGGCGCCCGCGAAGGCGAAGCGCGTGCGGTCGAAGCCCGCGCCAACTTCAAGGAGCTGGGCTGGACCGAACTCGACTGGTCGATGGGCGCGTGGTGGCGCGATGTCGATGCCGGTTATTCGATCGGCCGTTTCGACATCGGCGCCGACGTGCAGGAACACGGTCTCGAAGTGCTGGGCCAGTTCGCGCCCAACGTCAACGTGCGTGGCCGCTACAGCCGCGCCGAGCGCGGCACCGAAGCCCTGACCCAGTCGCAGGTCGCGGGCGAGTGGCGGATCAACGATCACCACAGCTTCGCCGCCGAACTGCGCCGCGTGGAGGAGGAGCGCCTCGCCGGCGACGCCACCGGCCTGCTCGCCGCGCTGCAATACAAGCGCCGCTTCGGCAGCAGCTTCGATCTGTACGGCACCGCGCAGGTGACGGTGGACGACGACAGCGGCAACTACGCCGACAACGACGCCTTCACTCTCGGCGGCAAGTATCTGTTCGGCGATCTGTCCAGCGTCGGCGCCGAGCTGACCACCGGCGATCGCGGCGATTCGGCCCAGGTCAACGCCGAGTACCGGCTCAGCCCGGAACACACCTTCTACGGCGCCTATACCTGGTCCACCGACCGCAGCGATTACGACCCGCTGTTCAACGACCGCCTGACTTCGGGCTGGACCCTCGGTCAGCGCTGGCGCCTGTCCAACCAGGTGAACCTGTTCAACGAGAGCCAGTACCTCAAGGCCCCGAACGAGTCCGGCCTGGCCCACACCTTCGGCATGGATTTCTATCCGGGCGTCGGCTGGACGCTGGGCTTCACGCTGCAGAACGCCGATCTGGACCGCGGCACCGGCAACGTCGACCGTCGCGCGATCAGCGTCAGCGCCGGACGCACCTCCAATGCGACCCAGTGGCAGAGCAAGCTGGAGTGGCGCGACGACAGCGGCGCCGAACAGCGCACGCAGTGGGTGACCACCAACCTGCTCACCCACAAGATCAGCGACAGCTTCCGGATCGCCGCGCGCCTGAACTACTCGAAGACCGAGGACGATCTGGTGGCCTCGGCGGGGGCGAAGTTCATCGAGGGCAACCTCGGTTTCGCCTGGCGCCCCTTCGATTCCACCCGCTGGGCGCTGCTGGGCAAGTACACGTATCTGTACGACGTATCCTCGCTGCCGCAGGTCGGCGACAACGTCGCGTTCTACGACCAGCGCAGCCAGGTGCTGTCGCTGGAGGGCATCTACAACCCGAATACGCGCTGGGAATTCGCCGGCAAGCTGATGCGGCGCGAGGGCGAAGTGCGTTTCGGCCGTCTGTCCGGGCAGTGGGCCGACGCCTCGGCCACCTTCGTTGCCGGTCAGGCCCGTTACGGTTTCGCCGACAAGTGGCACGCGCTGGGCGAATACCGCTGGCTCGGGGTCTCGGACGGCGGCGACCGTCGCGGTTTCCTGCTCGGGATCGATCGCGACCTCGGCCGCAACCTGCGCATCGGCGCCGGCTACAACTTCACCGATTTCAGCGACGACCTCACCGATTTCGATTACGACCACAAAGGGTGGTTCCTGAATCTGGTGGGCTGGTATTGATCGGATCGATGCCGACACTGGGAATCGTAGCGGCCGGTGGTTGTCATCAACAAAGGACTGTGCAGGATGAGTGCAATTGGGAAGACCTTCGCCGCCGCGTTCCGCCGCGGCGCGCGCCGATGGGCCGTTCTTGCCATGCTTGGCGGAGCGGCCCTGTTCGCCTCCGCTGCCCACGCGCAGATCATCAACACCTTCGATGCCCGCGCCAGCTTCGACGAACAGGGCGACATCGCCGCGATCGGCAATGTGCTGATCACCTGCCAGCCCGGCGGCACGCCGGATTGCGCCTCGGTCCAGAACGGCATCGCGACCGGCAACAACAACCGGTCGACGCAATACGTCAACATCGACCCGGGCGCAGGCTTCACCAACTCTTCCTCGGCCAATCTGAGTCTGCCGGGCGGCGCCCAGGTGCTGTTCGCCGGCCTGTACTGGGGCGGCCGCACCGATCCGGCCGTCACGACGCGCGGCACCATCAACATGCGGGTCCCGGGGTCGCTGACGTATGCGACGATCAACGCCGGCACGCTCGACACCATCACCGTCGCGGGTACGGCGACCACGCGTCCATATGAAGCCTTCGCGGACGTGACCTCTCTGGTGCAGGCGGCCGGCAACGGCACCTATTTCGTCGGCGGGCTGACCGCGAACACCGGCAACGACGGGCTGGGTTTCTACGGCGGCTGGGGTCTGGTCGTGATCTATCGCGACACCACCCAACCGTTCCGCCGTCTGACCGTGTTCGACGGCGCTGCGAACGTGAGCGGCTCCTCGCCGGTGACGGTCACGGTGACCGGGCTGCTGACGCCGGCCACGGGCGCCTTCACCACCCGCATGGGTGCGGTGGTCTGGGAAGGCGATCAGGGCATCACCGGCGACAATTTCACGTTGAACGGCACTCCCCTGGCCGACGGTCTCAGCCTCGCGACCAATTTCTGGAACAGCAGCATCACCCGGCTCGGCACGCGGATCAGCGCGAAGAATCCCGACTACGTCAATCAGCTCGCCCTCGACATCGATTATGTCGACGCCTCGGGCATCCTCGCCAACAGTGCGACCGCCGCGACCCTGCAGTTCGGGACCAACGGCGACACCTACTTCCCGCACGCCCTGTTCTTTGCGGTCGATCTGTTCGTGCCGGATCTGGTCAGCAGCCTGAGCAAGACCACGACCGATCTCAACGGCGCGCCGGCCGCGCTGGGCGAGACCCTCGAATACACGGTCAGTTTCAACAACTCCGGACAGGACGGGGCCAGTCGCGTAGTGGTGACCGATCCGATTCCGGCAGGGACGACCTACGTGCCGGGCAGTCTGGAGATCCTGACCAACGCCACCGGCGCACCGACCGGGACGATGACCGATGCGGCCGGCGACGATCAGGCCGAATTCCTGACCGGCCCGAACCGGGTCGTGTTCCGGCTGGGGCAGGGCGCCACGACGCTGGATGGCGGAATCGTGCCGCCCGCGCAGGGCGCGAGCATGCGGTTCCGGGTCACGGTCGACAACACGCTGGCGCTGAACGGGCAGACCTTGACCAACACCGCGACCGTCACCCATGCCTCGCAGACCCTGGGCGATGCGTTCACCCGCAGCGGCGTCGCGTCTTCCTCGGTGACTGTGGTCGCCCGGGCGGATCTGTCGATCACCAAGACCAACACGCCGGCGAACGGCCCCGATGACCTGCCGGACGACGCGCTGTCCTCCGGCGGCAGCGCGGCCTACCGGATCGTGGTGACGAACAACGGACCTTCGGTCGCGCACGGCGCGGTCGTCACCGATCCGCCGCCCGCCAATCTGGTGTGCGCCACGGCGACCTGCACGGCGGCCGGGGGCGCGGCCTGTCCGGTCGAGACCGGCGCAGCCCTGCTGACCGCGCTGCAGGGTGCCGGCGCGACGATTCCGACCCTGCCGCCGGGCGGGACGGTTACAATCGACCTGAGCTGCGATGTGCCCTGAAGGCGCATCGCATCGGGTGGTCGGGGCACAAGTCAGGGACGAGAGTGCGGCGCCAACTCGCGTTCAAGGGCTTCTTCAATCCATGGTATCGACCGGGACCCGACCAAGATGAACTTCCCTGCTTTCCTGCGCGCCGCGACCCTCGCCACGTCGATCACCCTGGTCGTCGCCGCGATGTCGACGCCGGTGCAGGCCCGCCAGATCGGCAAGGACGGCGCGCTCACCGTGTCCGCGGCCAACACCGTGGTCAATACCACCACCACGCTGAGCGCGGCCGCGACCGCGGGCGCCACCACGATCACGGTCGCCAGCGCCGCGGGCATCACCGTCGGCGACGTGCTGCTGGTGTATCAGGCGCAGGGCGCGACGATCAGCACGGCCAACGTCAACACCTACGGCGCGGTCAGTGCACTCAACAACGCCGGGCGCTACGAATTCGTCAGCGTCGCCGGGATCAGCGGCACCACCATCACCCTCGGCACCTTCTGCGACACCACGCCGCTGCGGTTCTCCTACACCGGCGGCGCGCAGGTGGTGCGGGTGCCGCAGTACAGCGCGCTCATCGTCAACGCCGGCGCGTCGATCGTGCCCACGGCCTGGAACGGCAGCACCGGCGGCGTGGTCGCGCTGATCGTCGACGGCAACGCCACGATCAACGGCACGATCAACGCCAATGCGCTGGGCTTCCGCGGCGGCGCCATCGACAACGTCACCACCGCGGCCGGCACCGACGTGGCCACCTACGTCGCCACCACCACCGCCGACGGCGCCGAGAAGGGCGAGAGCATCGCCGGATCCCAGGCGACCTACGACGGTCTGGGCGGCCGCTACAACCGCGGCGCGCCGGCCAACGGCGGCGGTGGCGGCAACGCCCACAACGCCGGCGGCGGCGGTGGCGCCAACGGCGGCAGCGCGATCGGCTGGAACGGGCAGGGCGTTCCCGATACCAGCGTCGCGGGCTGGGTGACGGCCTGGAACATCGACGGCACCCTCACCGCATCGACCAATTCGCCCGGCGGCGGGCGGGGCGGCTACACCTATGGCGCCAGCGATCAGAACGCCCTGACCGTGGCGCCGGGCACTGCATCCTGGGGCGGCAACAGCCGGCGCGAGCGCGGCGGCCTCGGTGGCCGGCCGCTGGCCAACAACCCGAGCATCGTCGGCGATACCCGCCTGTTCTTCGGCGGCGGCGGCGGTGCCGGCGACGGCAACAACGGCGCGGCCAGCGCCGGCGCGCGCGGCGGCGGCCTGGTCTATGTCATCGCCAATGCGGTCGCCGGCAGCGGCAGTCTGCAAGCGAATGGCGGCACCGCCACGAACACCGTGCCCGGCCACAACGACGCCCCCGGTGGTGGTGGCGGCGGCGGATCGGTCGTGCTGGTCGCACCGAGCGCCGGTGGCCTGAGTCTGGCGGCCAACGGCGGCAACGGCGGCAACCAACTGATTGGCGGCAACGAGTCCGAAGGCCCGGGCGGCGGCGGCGGCGGCGGCTACATCGCCTCGCCGGCCGGCACCGGCACCGTCGCCGGCGGCGGCCACGGCACCACCAGCTCCGCAGCGGTCACCGAATTCCTCCCCAACGGCGCCACCCGCGGCAACACCGGCAACACCGCGCTCGCGCCGGCCTTGTCGAGCGTGCCGATCTGCAATTTCGTCGGCGCGGCGAACCTCTCGGTGACCAAGACCAACACCCCGTTGTCGGGACCGAACGACCAGCCCGCCGACACCGTGGTCTCCGGCGCGACCACCAACTACACCGTGGTGGTCACCAACGGTGGCCCCAGCAGCGTGACCGGCGCGGTCGTCACCGACACCCCGGGCGCCGGCATCACCTGTCCGCCGGCCAACACCGTGACCTGCACCAGCCCCGCCCCCGGGGTCTGCCCGGCCGGCCCCTTGACCGTCGCCAATCTCACCGCCGGCATCACCCTCGGCGCGCTGCCGTCCAGCCCCGGCAGCAATTTCGTCAGCTTCACGTTCAGTTGTACCGTGCAGTAAGCAGGAACGTCCCCGCATGCCCTCGCCGTTTAGACGTAGTCGTCGCTTCGATTTCCGGGCCAACCCCCGCACAGCGG
>JBIJAD010000124.1:0-10191 GCA_044345955.1 Lysobacteraceae bacterium | reverse complement strand
AGCATTGCGAATGAGAACGAGTTGCAACAAGCACCGCCGCTCCGTATGATGAGAATCATTATCATTCTCTGGCACGCCCCACATGCCCCGACTCCACCCGCTGACCGCCGCCCTCGCCCTGGGCCTGTTCTCCTGCCTGCCACTGACCGTGACGGCAGCGCCCACGGACAGCGGCGCTCCGGCCCCGACGAACGCCGGCAGCACCTCCGCGCCCGCCGCCGACGGCAGCGACGGCCGCACCCTGGCGACGATCGAGGTGGTCGGCAATCACCGCGAGAACCGCAGTGCCGAGGGCACCGCCGAGGTGCTGGACCAGAGCGTGATCGTCTCCAGCCGCGCACAGACCGTGAACGAGGCCCTGCGCAAGGTGCCGGGCGTGACCGTGCGCGACGAGGAGGGCTTCGGCCTGCGCCCGAACATCGGCATCCGCGGCAGCAACCCGACCCGTTCGACCAAGGTGCTGCTGCTGGAGGACGGCCTGCCGGCGATGTACGCGCCCTACGGCGACAACGCCAGCTACTACCACGCGCCGATCCAGCGCTACGACCGGATCGAGGTGCTCAAGGGCGCCGGCCTGCTGCGTTTCGGCCCGCAGACCATCCACGGCGCGATCAACTACATCACCCCGACCCCGCCGGAAGACTTCGCCGGCCATGTCCAGGTCTCGGCCGGCACCCGCGGCTTCGCCGCGGTGCACGCCAGCGTCGGCGGCAACGGCCTGCTGGTGGACTTCGGCTGGAAGGCCGGCGACGGCGCCCGCGACAACACCCGGCTGGAACAGGGCGACCTGTTCGCGAAATACCAGCGCCAGCTCAACGACCATCATGCGATCGCGCTGCGCGCCAATCTGCTGCAGGAGCGCTCCGATGTCGGCTACACCGGCATCACCGACGCCGAACTGGCCAACTTCGGCCGCGAGTACAACCCCTTCGGCAACGACACCTTCGACATCGAGCACACTGCGTTCTCGGTCAGCCACGCCTGGACCCCGTCGGAAGGCTTCGAACTGCTGACCTCGGCCTACTACAGCAGCTTCGAACGCGACTGGTGGCGCCAGTCCAGCACCACCAGCGACACCCAATGCGGCAACGCCTTCCGCGATGCGCGCTTCGCCGGCGTGCGCGTCGATCCCGACGCCTGCGCCTCGACCCAGGGCCGCCTGCGCAACTACTACACCTGGGGCGTGGACAGCCGATTCTCGTTCGATCGCAGCGTGTTCGGCACCGAGGGCAGCAGCGAAGTCGGTCTTCGCTGGCACGAAGAAAAGCAGATCCGCTATCAGCGCAACGGCACCGACCCGCGGGTGCAGGCCGGCGCGCTGGTCGAGAACAATCTGCGCACCGCCGAGGCGCTGTCGGCCTTCGCAACGACCACCTTCGACTTCGGCCGGGTGCAGCTCACACCGAGCCTGCGCCATGAGCGGGTCGAATTCGTCCGCAGCAACCGCCTGCCGGGCGGCGTCGCCGGCCGCGAAGACCTGCGCGAGACGAGTTGGGGCCTGGCCGCGGACTGGGACCTGAGCGAGCGCGTGAACCTCTACGCTTCGGCGCACGAAGGCTTCGCGCCGCCGCGGGTCGAGGATCTGATCGCCGGCAACGGCACCGCGACCGCGGTCGAGGCCGAACGCAGCCTCAATCTCGAAGCCGGTCTGCGCACGCGCTGGGAGGAGATCGATCTGCACGCCGCCGCGTTCCGCACCCGCTTCGACAACCAGGTCGTGGTCGGTTCGATCGCCGGCGGCAGCACGCCGCTGGCGCAGGGCGAAACCGCCTACGCCGGTCTGGAACTGGCGATCGGCTACAACCGCAACGCGCTCCACACCCGCGAAGGCGAGGTCTACGCCAATCTGGCCGTGACCTGGCTGTCGACCGCCGAACAGCGCACCGCGCTGCGCCGGGTCGACACCGGCGCCGCCGCCAACGGCAGCGTCGCCGGCAACCGGCTGCCCTACGCGCCGGAGCTGACCACCACCTTCCGCATCGGCTACGTCAAAGGGCCGTGGGATGCCTCGATCGAAGTGCAGCAGGTCGGACGGCAGTACGCCGATTTCGCCAACAACCGGTATCCGGTCGGCGGCAGCGGCCAGTTCGGCGAACTCGACGGCTACGCGGTATGGAGCGCGACTCTCAACTGGGAGCCGGACGTGGCCGGCTGGAGCGCGTTCGCGACGGTGAAGAACCTCGGCGACAGCACCTACATCGTCGACCGCACCCGCGGCATCCTGCTGGGCAACCCGCGGCAGATCATGGTGGGTGCGCGTTACGCGTGGTGAGTCGACGCGGCGACCGCGTTGCCGCCGCGAACGATGGCGACCGGTCGGTTGTCTCGAAGCGAAAAAATTCCCCGCCATCCTTGCGGATGCGGGGGACCCGACTGTGGCCGCATCCGACGCCTGGGTCCTCGCTTGCGCGAGGATGACCTTTTCAGGGTCTTCACGTATTCCCGTGGGTGACTTTTATGCCAAACGGTCTGTCAACCCTCAGAAATGCGGGCCTGCCGACCATCGGAATTCCTGGCATGCCCGAAGCAGTCCGCCGAATCCGCCGAAGATGAATGATTGAGCCCTTGCCTTGACGCGCTTTCGTGCAGGCAGGGATCCTGCACCCGCAATACACGATGACCGTATCTCGGGCTTTCAATCGTCGCCTGGCTCTCGACATCGCGACGCCGAAGACCTGCACGAAGGCCCGCAATCTTTTCCGCGCTGGAGCCCGGGTTACTTTCTTTTTGAAAAGAAAGTAACCAAAGAAAACACTCACGTCCAAGTCAAATCTGCCATCGGTTCCGTGACCGGGATTTTTCGACAAGACATCCCTGTCTTGTCGAAAAACGGCGCACATCCTGTGCGCCGCCCTCCGGGTCTACGGCTGCGAATCAAGGGCGCGGCGACGAAGCCTCGTTGGGACGAATGCCGTTGTGCGAGAAAAGCGGACCAGCCATCACGACCAGCTCGCGCGGCAATCAGCGATGGCGTAGGCCATGATTTTACCTGCACGATTGCGCGAATACCCCCCTTTTTGCACGCGACGCCATTCACGCCCGCAGAAAATCGGTGTAGACGAAGCGCTCCTCGCGCAGCACGGTCTCGCCGCGGGCGATGGCGATCGGCGCGGCGAACATCGGGCCGGCGTGGACGAGGGTGTGGAATTCGCCGTTCTCGCCGCAGGGGTCGCAGGCCGGCGGCAGCGCGCGCAGCAGGTCGGCATCGAAGGCGCGGCCGCTGAAGTCCGCATCCAGTTGCGTGGTGTCGACGCAAGTCAGATGCGCGCGCAGGCCGGCGGAGAGCATGTCCTGTGCGAGCCGCGCGGTGTAGCCGGGCGAGGAATCAAAGATCGGGAAATGCGGGGTCCAGCCCAGTTCCGCGCACTGCGCTTCGCGCCAGTCGCGGATGTCCTGCAGGAAGAGATCGCCGAAGGCGATGTCGGCCAATCCCGGCCAACGCTCGCGCGCGCGCGCCAGCGCGTCGGAGAAACTGGCGCGATAGGTCGCGTTGTCGGCACGCTGCGGCATCCAGGCTTCGATCACCGGTAGGCCGCAGGCCTCGGATTGCGCGCGCAGCAGGGCGTG
The DNA here is from genome assembly GCA_044345955.1 of Lysobacteraceae bacterium. Lineage (GTDB taxonomy): Bacteria > Pseudomonadota > Gammaproteobacteria > Xanthomonadales > Xanthomonadaceae > Lysobacter_I. Next base: position 6,624 of record JBIJAD010000124.1, on the reverse strand, counting down.
ACGGATGCCCTGCATCGCGATGCGTTCGTAACCTTCGGTGAGGGTGGAGACGAGGCCGACGACCTCGAACTCGTCGCGGCCACGCAGCGTATGCAGCGCCCAGGCCGCGTCCTTGCCCCCGCTCCAGGACAACAGAATCCGTGGTCTTGAAGCCGGTCGTCTCGAAGCCGGCCGGCTCACGCCGCGGTCACGTCGTAGAGTTGCCAGGCGCGGCCGGCGAGCAGACCCAGCCGATGCCGCAGCACACCGCCGGACAACACGGTGGTCGCGACCAGATCGATGTGCAGATCGGCCTGTTCGCCGCGCACCGTGGCCGTCGGATCGACTGCGCCGAGCGCGGCGTCGACCGCATCGGGATCATCGAGCGTGGCGCACCAGCGTCGGAACAGGCCGTCCTCGCGCAGCGCGGCCTGCAATTCTTCGCTCAGGCCCTCGGCGCCGCGCGAACGGAAGCCGAACGGCCCGGCCGCGGACAATGCGTCGGGATCGGGAATGCGCAGATGGAAGCGTGCGGGCATGGGCGGGCTCCTGCAGGGCCCGCACAGGTTAACGCGGCCCGCGCCGTCGCGCTCAGAGTCTGTTTGAGATCTCCGCATGCACCGCGCTGTGCCTGTGGGCGTGCGGCGCAAGGAGGAGCGAGGGAGTGGATGTCGATCCACGACCGAGCGAGGACGCCGCGCCGTGCGGCCACAGGCTCAGCCCTTCGGGTTGCGCCGCAGCGGCCCGCCAGCGCCCGCGCGCCGCTTGACCAGACGGCGAGTCTGGCACTGCGCGACGCTCGAACCCTGGCGGGCCGCTGCGACGCAACGCGATGCATGCGGAGATCTCAAACAGGCTCTCAGCTCAGGTTCTGGCCGTTCGCGGCGAAGCCCAGCATCAGGCAGCCCTTGCCGAGATTGACCATGCCGGTGAGGCTCATCACGCTCTCGTGCAGGGTCACGCCGTTCTCGGCGCAGACCGAGCGCAGCGATTCGTAGCCGACGAGTTTGCGCATCTCCTCCAGCGGCCCGCCGTAACTCATGCAGACGTCCGGAGTGATCAGACCGCCGCGCACGCGTTCGGCCGCGTACAGGAACAGCTTGCGCGCCGCCGCCTCGAAACCTCGGACCTTGGCCACCGGCTCGGTCTGGCCGCGATTGCCGTGCAGGATCGGCTTGATGTCGAGCATGGTCCCGAGCGAGGCGCTGAGGAAGCCGACGCTCTTCTCGCCCTTCTTGCTGGTGCGCGCGCGCATGTACTGCAGATCGCGCACGATCAGATAGCCGTGGGTGTCCGGCACCAGTTGTTCGATGCGTGCGCGGATCTTGGGCGGATTCTCGCCGGCGGCGATCATCCGCGCCGCCTCGATCATGGTCACGCCCTGGGCCGCGAACACGTTCTGGGTGTCGATCACGCGCAGCGAGAATGGCGTGTTGTGACCGGCCGCCTGACGGATCGGCTTGTAGTCGTTGAGGATCGCGAAACTGGCCTGGGTGGCGTTGTTGTAGATCGGACTGCGGTTCTTCATCACCGTCAGGCAGAAGACGTAGTCGAAATCGATCACCAGCCGCTTCAGGAACAGGTCGTGGATCTGTTCGACGCTGAAGGACGCGGTCTCCGCGTCGATGCCGCGCTCGGCGATATCGGACTCGAGAAAGTTCAGGGTCGCCTGTTCGTCCCGGGTGTCGGCGAAAACGGTTTCACCGATCTTGATCGAGATCGGCAGGATCTCGATGCCGTATTGCTCGTACACCGACGACGGCATATCGCACGTCGCATCCACTACCAGACCGATTCGCATGACGGGCATCCTCGGAACGGGGCGGTGACAGCAGGAGTCGATGACACGCCGGCGACGACAGCCGGCCGCCCCTGTTCAGCCGCGCTGCACGCCGACCGGCAACTCCGCGACCCTGCGCATCTCGGCCTCGTCGAGCAAGGCCGGGTCTTGCAGGACCGCAACCGCGAACGCATGGGCATCATTCCCCCAGAACAGGGATTTGCCAAGTGCCAGAGTGGGCACGCCGAACACGCCGGCGGTCAGCGCGGCCTCGGTGTTGGCGCGCAGCGCGGCCTTCACCGCGGGCGCGGCGAGCGCATCGGTCCCGATTCCGAAGCGCGCCGCGAGTTCCGCAAGGGTTTCCGGGCTGTCGCCGGGCGCGCCCTCTGCCCAGATCCGCGTGAAGATCGCATCGATCGCCTCGGGCGAAGAATTTGTTGCAACGCACAAACGCAATGCGTGAAGCGGGTTGAACGGGTGCGCCGGCGGGAAGCGCAGCGGCACTCCGGCCTGGCGCGCCTGCCACAACACATGGCGGTAGGTGAATGTGCGCTTGGCCGGGATCTCCGCCGGCCCGCGCTGGCCCAGCGCATCGAGCACCGCCGCGAACAGGATCGGCACCGGGCGGATCGCATGTTCTTCCAGCAGCGGCCGCAGCTTGCGCCACTGCAGATAGGCGAAGGGGGAGATGAAATCGAAGTACCAGGCATTGCAAGTCGCGCTCATCGCTCCGCTCCTGCCGGCCTCGTCGGTCCCGTGGATCATGCGCACGGCCCTCCTCGCGCCGCCGTGGCCGTATCCGGCCTCAGCATCCGACCGAGCGGAAGCGCGCGACCGAGCGCAGCAGCCGGCCCTTGCCCGCAGCGCCCGACAGGAACAATGTGGGTTGACCGACGTTGTAATGGTCGCTGGTGTTGAAAATCAGATCGAGCCGTCCGTCGCGGTCGAGGTCCCCGGCGAACAGAATCTGCGGGGTGGCATCCTGATCCAGCAGCTCCGGGCCTCCGGGGCCGCGTACCGCCAGCCGCTCGACCAGAGTGTGGCGCATGCCGCCCTCACTCAACTCGATCCGGCAGCGGAGATGCGCTTGCGAGGCATCTCTGTCGGCGGGCGTGGGAATCGGCTCGCAACGGGTATCGATCGCATAGGCGCGCTTGCCCAGCCGCAGCCGCATCGCCGGCAGGCCGCCTGCGCTGCGATCCTCGACATCGGCGCTGACCACCGGCCCCGTGCGCAGCGCAGGACCACGCAGGGACATCACCGCATCCTCGGCATGATCCGCTGCGGTCGCGATCGAGACTTCGCGACCCGTCGCCTGGACTTCGGTATCCATGATCGGGTCGTGGATGCGGACGATGCGCAGCTTGGCCGGGGCCAACCGCGCGAGCTCGCCGTCGGCGCTGCGCCACAGCACGAGCCACTGTTCACCGTCGCGGGCGACGACTTCCTCGCCGTGAAAAGCGCCGAACGGCTGGAGCGCATAGGCCCCTGCGCGCGGCTGCCCCGGACCGGGCGCAGCCTGCGTGACCGACATGGCGACCAAGCATGCCGATGCCGCCGCGAACGATACGACAGCCGCCCTTCCGAATCCCGTGATCATCTCGGATATTCCCGTCTCGCCCCACCGCCTCGGCCGGGTCTTTCGCATGATGCGAACGGACGGCGGCGGCGTCAATCAATCCTCGCCGGCGGGATAGGCACGCGGCAGCGGCCCTTCCGCACGCAGATAACGGTCGCGCAGTTCGGTCTGGCGGCTGCGCATCGGGATCGCGCGGCCGTCGAACCACACCTGCGCCGCGACCGTGCTCACCTCCAGCGGATCGCCGGTCCACAGCACCAGATCCGCGCGCTTGCCCACCGCGATCGTGCCGATGCGGTCGGCCACGCCGAAGACTTCCGCGGGCACGCGGGTCAGCCCGGCGAGTCCGTCTTCCCAGGGCAGACCGTTCGCGACCGCGTTGCCGGCGGCCTGGCGGATCTTGCGCGCGTAGTGCGCGGCATCGTCGAACTGGCTGAAACCCACCGGCACGCCCGCGGCGCGCAACCGTGCGGCGTTCTGCAAACTGGCGCCGATGCGGTCGAAATCGCCCGGCAGGTTGGCAAGCGGGTCGAGGAACACCGGCACCTTGGCCGCGGCCAGTTGCGACGCCATCATCCAGGCCTCGCCGCCGCCGAGGATCGCGATGCGCACGCCATGGCGCTGCGACCAGCGCAACAATTGGCGGATGTCGGCGGCGCGATGCACGCCGACCACCACCCGGCCACCGCCGTCGAGATAACGCGCGAAGGTCTGACGCCCGGCGGGCGTGAGCAGGGCGATGCCGGAGTCGACGGATATGCGGCCGCGCGCCTCGTCCACCAGTTGATCGAGGATCATCCACTGCGCGGCGCGCGAATTGCCGGTGAGGCCGGCGCCGTCGCTGCCGAGCTGGATGAACAGCGCGCGCGGACCGATCGGATCGGGGCTGCCGTCGAGCCGGACCATGCCGCCCTGGCCGCCGATGATCGAACCGCCGCGCACCGCGTCGGCGCCGAGCATCGTGAAGCCGATGCCCTCGACCCGCGCCACCGGCACCAGCACCGACAGCGGGTTGTAGGCGAGGGTCACGTCGAATTCCGGACGGACGAACATGTCCTTGGGCTCACCCAGGGACAGCGCCTGATCGCGCGATTCGTCGCCCAGCGAGATTTCCTGCAGACCCATCGAATTGACGCCGCCGAACAGGGTCGGCGTCAGCGGGCGGCCTTTCGCATCGACCACTTCGACCCCGGCGGCGGACAGATTCTTTCCGATCGCGGCGATGGTGCCGTCGCGCACCAGCACGTCGGTCTCGCGCAGCGTGCCCTGCGCGCCGGCGGTGTGCACGGTGGCGTTGCGGATCAGCACATTCTGCGCGAACGCGGCAGCGCTGACGCCGAGCGACAGCGCGCACGCGAGCGCGGCGGCGAGCGGACGCTTGAGGAGGCGGCTCATCGCACACCTCCTTCGCGATCCTGGCCGAGCATGAAGTCGGACAACGGCTGACGCGAACGGTCGTTGCGATCGTAGAGCCGCGCGCCGTCGACGTAGACCTGTTCGGCCTTGGCGTAAACGCTGAAGGGATTGCCGTTCCACAGCACCACGTCGGCCATCTTGCCCGGCTCGAGCGTGCCGGTCTGGTCGAGGATGCCCATGGATCTGGCCGGATTCGCGGTGATCCAGCGGATCGCGCGCTCCGGCGGGATCTCGATGCCGACGCGCGTGCCCTGCGCCACCACCTTGGCCGCTTCCTGATTCAGCCGCTGGATGCCCTCGGCCGAATCCGAATGCACGATCGCGCAGCCGTTCTTCGGCCGGTCCACGATCAGGATGTTCTCCTGGATGCCGTCGAAGGCTTCCATCTTGAAGCCCCACCAGTCGGCCCACAGCGCGCCGCAGACGCCTTCCTGGGCGAGGCGGTCGGCCAGCTTGTAGGCCTCGGTGCCGTGATGGAAGGCGGCGACCTTGAACCTGAACTCCTTCGCCAGATCCAGCATGATCGCCATCTCGTCGGAGCGATAGCAGTGGATGTGGACGAGGATGTCGCCGTTGATCGCGCCGGCCAACGTGTCCAGTTTCAGATCGCGCTTGCCGCCGCTGTCGTTGTTGCTGTCCTGCGCCGAGGACGCGCTCTGCCACCAGCGCCGCGGCTGCGGTTTCTTCGGCTGGTTCTTGCGCAGGTATTCGCTGGCGTCGATGAACGCCGCGCGATAGCCGGCGACATTGCCCATCCGCGTGGACGGGCCGCCGCGCGAGCCGTAGACGCGCTTGGGATTTTCGCCGCAGGCCATCTTCAGGCCCCAGGGCGCGCCGGGGAATTTCATCGCCTGGTAGGTCGTCGCCGGCACGTTCTTGAGCGTGACCGTGCGCCCGCCGACCAGATTGGCCGAACCGGGCAGGATCTGCATCGAGGTCACGCCGCCGGCGAGCGCGGTGGCGAAGCCCGGGTCCTGCGGCCAAACCGAATGCTCGGCCCATACGTTCGCGGTGGTCGGCGAGGTCGCCTCGTTGCCGTCCTGGTGCGGGGTGAGCCCGGGGCTGGGATACACGCCCAGATGCGAATGCACGTCGATCAGGCCCGGCGTGACCCACTTGCCGCGACCGTCCACGCGCACCGCATCGGCCGGCGCGTCCAGACCGCGACCGACGGCGACGATCCTGCCGTCGCGCATCAGCACGTCGGCATCGTCCAGCCGGGAGCCGGTGCCGGTCAGCACGGTCGCGCCGCGGATCAGGACCGGCGGCGCGGCGATCGGGCGATACGTGCTGGGGTAGGGGTCGAAGGCGAAGCGCGAGACGGGCTTGGGCGCGGGCGCATCGGCGGCGCTGGCCGGCGCCAGAACGAGCGCGGGCAGCACGGTCGCGACCAGCGCGGCGAGAAGGGTGCGGTGCATGACGGATCCCCGGCGAGGCGGTGCTCGGAAGAACCGCCACCCTAGCCCGGCCGCCGCCCCCTGCCAACCATGACCAAGGTCATGGTGCGTGACACAATGCCGCAATGTCTGCACCGAAGCCCGGGCGAACGCGGCGCAGGCGCCCTCTTGCCGCCAGGGGCGGCACAACCGGAGACGCATCGGGAATGAAAGACAAGCAAGAGATCGTCGAGAACTGGCTGCCGCGCTACACCGGCATCCCGCTGGCCGAGTTCGGTCAGCACATCCTGCTGACCAATTTCGGCGGCTATCTCGATTTGTTCGCGAAGATGACCGGCGCCGAAGTGCGCGGCCGCGACCGGCCGATGCCCAGCGCCACCATCGACGGCATCACCATGATCAACTTCGGCATGGGCAGCCCCAACGCCGCGACCCTGATGGACCTGCTCTCGGCGATCATGCCCAACGCGGTG
>JBIJAD010000465.1:0-2756 GCA_044345955.1 Lysobacteraceae bacterium | reverse complement strand
GAGCAGGCTGGAAAGGCCGCCCATGTTCTGCATCTGCTCCAGCTGGTCGCGCATATCGTTCAGGTCGAACTTCTTGCCCTTGGCGACCTTCTCGGCGAGTTTCTGCGCCTTGTCCTTGTCGACCTGCTGTTCGACCTGCTCGACCAGCGAGAGCACGTCGCCCATGTCGAGGATGCGGCTGGCGACGCGATCGGGGTGGAACACGTCGAGGCCGTCGGGCTTCTCGCCGACGCCGATGAACTTGATCGGCCGGCCGGTGATGTAGCGCACGCTCAACGCCGCACCACCGCGGGCATCGCCGTCGGTCTTGGTCAGGACCACGCCGGTCAGCGGCAGCGCCTCGCTGAACGCCTTGGCGGTATTCGCCGCGTCCTGGCCGGTCATCGCGTCGACCACGAACAGGGTCTCGACCGGATTCACCACGGCGTGCAGGGTCTTGATCTCGGCCATCATCGCTTCGTCGATGGCGAGACGGCCGGCGGTGTCGACGATCAGCACGTCGACGAAGGATTTTCTGGCGTCGTCGATCGCGGCCTTCACGATCGCCTCGGGCTTCTGCGAAGCGTCCGAGGGGAAAAACAGCACGTCGACCTGCTGGGCGAGGGTCTTCAACTGCTCGATCGCGGCCGGGCGGTAGACGTCCGCCGACACCACCATCACCTTCTTCCTGCGCTTCTCGCGCAGATGCTTGGCGAGCTTGCCGACGGTGGTGGTCTTGCCCGCGCCCTGCAGGCCGGCCATGAGGATGACGGCGGGCGCCGGCACGTTGAGGTTCAGTTCGGTGGCCGAAGACCCCATCACCGCGGTCAGTTCGTCGCGGACGACCTTGATGAGGGCCTGACCCGGGGTCAGCGACTTCAGCACCTCCTGACCCACGGCGCGGACCTTGATCCGCTCGATCAGGGCCTGCACCACCGGCAGCGCGACGTCGGCCTCGAGCAGGGCGATGCGGACCTCGCGGGTCGCTTCGCGGATGTTCTCCTCGGTCAGCCGGCCGCGGCCGCGCAGGCGCTCGATGGTGCCGGACAGACGTTGGGTCAGGGATTCGAACATGGGCGCGGACCGCTGCGGAAAAGAGCGCGATTATAAGCCAACGGGGACCCCCGCCCGGCCCGGGTCCAGCCTGCGCCGGGGACGCGCCGGCGATCGGCCGTGTGCCTGCGCCCGGCGTGTGCGACACTGCCGCGATGACAATCGTTCTCATCGCGATCGCCCTCTACCTGCTGGCGGGGGTGCTGCTGGCGCGGCGCCTGTCCCAGGCAGGCGCGCAGGTGCCGCCGGCGCTGTGGGCCGCACCGGCGCTGGCCGCGCTGCTGCACGCGATCGCGCATGCGCTGGCCTGGCGCGAGGCCGGCGGTGCGAACCTGCACTTCTTCTCGGCGCTGTCGCTGGTCGGCCTGGGCATGGCCGCATTGACCCTGCTGGTGGGAATCCGCGGGCGGATGGCGGCGCTGGCGGTGATCGTGTTCCCGATCGCGGCGGTCACCCTCGGCCTTTACGGCTGGGTCGGCCGCCAGGACCCGCAGGCGCTGGACTGGCGCCTGCAACTGCACGCCTGGTGCGCACTGCTGGCCTACGCCACCCTCGCGATCGCCAGCGTGCTCGCCCTGCTGTTGTGGGCGCAGGAGCGCGCCCTGCGCCAGCGCCGCCTGCACGGCTGGCTGCGCGCGCTGCCGCCGCTGACCGAGCTGGAAAGCCTGGTGTTCCGCACGATCACGGTCGGTTTCGGGCTGCTGACCGCGACCCTGCTGACCGGCGCGCTGTTCGTCGAAGACCTGATGGCCCAGCATCTGGCCCACAAGACCGTGTTCAGCGTGCTGTCCTGGCTCGCCTTCGGCGCGCTCCTGCTCGGCCGCCACCGCTACGGCTGGCGCGGGGCCAAGGCGGTACGCTGGACCCTGGCGGCGATGGCGCTGCTGGTGCTGGCCTACTTCGGCAGCAATCTGGTGCTGGAACTGATCCTCGGCCGGCGCTGAGGGGCGGCAGGCTGAACGAAAAACGCGCCCGGTCGACGCGATCCGCTTGAAAAAAGACGGTTGCGCCGCGAAAAACGCGCAAAGGCTCTGGCGTCCGGGAACCCGGTGGCTTAAGTTTCGGTCGTGGACACCGCCAGTTCCGCACGGCGAACCGCGCAAGACGCGCGGTCCCGCCGACCCGCCGCATGGAGGCTCGATCGCATTCTCAACATCGCACGTTCAACCTCGGGGGATTCTGTTGTGAAATCGATGGCTCGGACCCGGCTGCTCGCTCTCGCCCTGCTCTGGACCGGTGCGGCCGCTGCGCAAGATGCGTCTTTTGATCCGCTCTCCGCCTGCCCGCAGCAACCGCAGGACAGTACGCCGGCGATCCGCTGGGAACCGATGCGCACCGGCGACATGCTGTTCTGCCGGGCCGTGCTCGCCGACAGCGGCGAAGAAGCGTTCGCGCTGACGATCAGCCGCGAATCGCCGTTCCGGCCGCGCCGCGCCGATCGCGCCGAAGTCAGCAGCGCCGGCGACCGCGAGATCCAGTGGTACCGCGGCGACGTGCCCAACGACCCGGCCCTGCTGGTGCGCGAGACCCTGCTGCAGTTGCGCGGCGATCGGGTGGCGCACGTGTTCATGCGCACCCGCGACCCCGAGGCCCTGGCGCGCTATCAGCAACTGGTGCTGAGTCTGCCGCTCCCTGTCCTGGTCGACGACTGATCTCCCGACGACCGCCCACGAAGCCCCGCATCCGCGGGGCTTCGTGCGTCCGGGCGGGCCATGACCCGGGAA
>JBIJAD010000464.1:0-2759 GCA_044345955.1 Lysobacteraceae bacterium | reverse complement strand
GAACCTGTTCGGCGACCGCAACATGCTCAGCATCTTCATGTCGCAGATCGCGATCACCATCTCGGTGTCGCTGCTGGCATCGTGGCTGGTCGCGGTGAGCCTGATCCCGATGCTGTCGGCGCGGATGAAGACCCCGCCCGCGGTGAAGAAGGACACCGGCCTGATCCCGAGCCTGCAGCGCCGCTATGCCGCGTTCCTGCGCTGGACTCTGGAGCACCGCGGCAAGAGCGTCCTCGGGATCGTGCTGATCGTGCTGTTGAGCTTCATCCCCGCCACCCAGATGAAGACCAACATGTTCGGCGGCGAGGAGGTCGGCGAGGCCGACATCTTCTACCAGTGGAACGGCGCCTACACCAAGCAGCAGATTTCCGAGGAAGTGCAGAACGTCGAGAATTTCCTCGACCGCAGGCGCAAGGAGTTCGGAATCGTCCAGATCTACTCGTTCTACAGCGAGGAAGGCTGGGCCGGCACGCAGGTGAAGTTCGATACCGACAAGGCCGCGGAGACCCAGCAGCGGGTCGAGCGTCTGCGCGAAGCCCTGCCCAAGTCGGCGCGGGCCAAACTCGGCATCGGCAACCAGGGCGGCCCCGGCGGCGGTGGCGGCGGGCTCAGCGAGAACGTGCAGTTCCAGTTGATCGGCGATTCCACCGAAACCCTCAAGGAGATCGCCGAAGGCGTGATCCCGATGCTGGCCCGGCGCAGCGAGCTGCGCGACGTGCGCGTGAATGTGGGCGATCAGAACAGCGAACTTTCGGTGCAGGTCGATCGCGAACGCGCGGCCTCGTTCGGGTTCAGCGCCGAACAGGTTTCGCAGTTCGTCGGCCTGGCCCTGCGCGGCGCCCCACTGCGCGAATTCCGTCGCAACGACACCGAAGTGCCGGTCTGGGTGCGGTTCGCCGGTGCGGAGAAGTACGGCGTCGAGGACATCGCCTCGTTCACCGTGCTCGCCCCCGATGGACGTTCTGTGCCGCTGCTGGCGATGGTCGATGTGCGGATCGGCGCGGCCGCGTCCGAGATCCAGCGTTCCGACCGCCAGACCACGCTCACCGTGCAGGCGAACCTCGCCGACAAGGTGTCGATGCCCGAAGCGCGCAAGGCGATGGAGGAAGTGCTGGAGCAGGTCAATTTCCCCGCCGGCTACAGCTACAGCTTCGACGGCGGCGGCTTTGAGCAGGACGCCGAGGCCATGCAGCAGATGATGTTCAATCTCATCATCGCCCTGATCATGATCTATGTGGTGATGGCCGCGGTGTTCGAATCGTTGCTGTTCCCGGCGGCGATCATGAGCGGCGTCGTGTTCTCGGTGTTCGGCGTGTTCTGGCTGTTCTGGCTGACCGGTACCGAGTTCAACATCATGGCCTTCATCGGAATACTGGTGCTGATGGGCGTGGTCGTGAACAACGGCATCGTGATGATCGAGCACATCAACAACCTGCGACGACGCGGCATGTCGCGCACCGATGCGCTGGTCGAGGGCAGCCGCGAACGTCTGCGTCCGATCCTGATGACCATGGGCACCGCGATCCTGGCGATGGTGCCGATCGCGCTGGGCCAGACCCAGATGGCCGGCGACGGCCCGCCGTACTTCCCGATGGCTCGCGCCATCGCCGGCGGCCTGGCGTTCTCGACCGTGGTCAGCCTGCTGTTCCTGCCGACCATCTACGCGGTGCTCGACGATCTTCGCTCCGCCAGCGCGCGCACCTTCGCGCGGGCGCGCGGCAAACGCGCGATGCCCGCGGCGGCCGTGGCTGCGGTGAAAGCCGAGTGAATCGTGTCGTGACAGGGAATGCCGACCCCGCTGCGGGCGCGGTAAACATCCGCTTGTTCGCGACGCTCCTGTTTGCATCCCTCGCGACGACGCTGGTTCACGAAGCTGGACATTACGGCATGGGGATCGCTCTCGGGCACGAGATGAGGATGACCCTCAATCATGCGTCGCCGGTCTCGTTGATCGCGATTCCGGACACGGACCTGTTGCTGATCGTCGCGGCAGGTCCGTTCGTGACCGTGCTTCAGGCGCTGGTCGCCTTCTTTCTGATCCGCAGCCGGGGGCTGCTGTTCGCCTATCCGTTTCTATTCGCCGCATGGTTCATGCGGTTCGCCGCTGCCTTCGTCAGCCTCGCGCATCCCAACGATGAAGCCCGACTCAGTGCCGAATTGCTCGGCGGCATGTGGTGGCTGCCCGCCGGGGTCGTGCTCGGGTTGTCCATGCTGCTCTGGACGGCGTCTCGTCGGCTGGGGCTCGGCTGGAAAACCAATGCGGTCTGTTATCTGATCTGCAGTGCGATGACCGCGGCGATCGTGTTCGGAGACCGCTGGTGGTTGCAGGCCTGAGGCGCCGCCGCACGCCTGCGGTCAGCCGAACAGCTTGCCGAGCATGCGCGCGCCGCCGGTCCATACGCCGATCACGGTGCCGAGGCTGGTCAGGAAGAAGTTGAGCAGAGCGCGGGCGACCCGATTGCGCCACCAGCCGCGGACGCTCTGCACATCGTCGCGCAGGGCCATGAAATCGGCATAGGTCGGTTTGCGCGCCCAGACCTCGACCAGCGCGCTGAGCGTGCCGGAGGCCAGCGCCGGGTGCAGCGGCGTGATCGGCGAGGACACGAAGGCGGTGAGGATGCTCAGCGGATGACCGCCGGCGATCGCGCAGCCGAGCGCGCCCAGCGCGCCGGTGACCAGCACCCACTGCAGCACCAGATCGCCGCCGACCTCCAGTCCGCCCTGCCCGAAGCCCCAGACGACGCCGCCCAGCACGAACA
>JBIJAD010000123.1:0-10207 GCA_044345955.1 Lysobacteraceae bacterium | reverse complement strand
GCTGGAGGCTGCGGGCGAGCGCGAAGCGGCCGCGAAGGACCTCGAGCGTCTGACCACGGCGTATCCCCAGAATGCCGACGCCTGGTTGTTGCGCGGCCAGGTCGCGATCCGCGCCGGCGAAGTGCAGCGCGCGGTCGACGACTATCTGCTGCGCGCGCGCGTGCTCTACACCCGCCAGCGCGACGAGTTCGGGCTGGCCAATGCGCTCAATGCGCTGGGGCTCGGCTTCGACCTGCTCGGACAGACCGCTCCGGCGATCGATTTCCTGTCGCAGGCCGCACAGTTGCGCGAGAGCCTGGGCCATCCGCGGGCGGCCGCCAGCAGCCGCCGCAATCTCGCCTGGGCGCATGCGGTCGCCGGCGACTTCGCGGCCGCGGAGGCGGATCTGCGCAGCGCCCGCGCGCTCGCCGAGCCGCTGCAGGACACCGCCCTGCTCGCCGATATCGCCAACGACGCCGGGCTGATCGCCGAGGAGCGCGGAGACTACCGCGCCGCATTGCCCCATTTCCGCGATGCACTGGCGTTGCGCGAAGCGATGGGCGACGCGCTCGGCGTCGCCGAGACGACCTTGAACATCGGGTTTTCGCTGCAGCAGACCGGTCGTTTCGACGATGCCCGCATCCATCTGAACAACGCGGAGCGGGCCTACCTCGCGGCGCAGGATCGCACCGGCACCGCCCGCAGTCTGCAGATGCTGGCCAGCATCGACATGGCCGCAGGCGACCTGGAAGCGGCGGAGCGTCGGTTGTCGCGTGCGCTTACCCTGGTCGAAGAAGTCAATCTCGCCGACGAGCGCGCGATCTTCCTGACCGAACTGGCGGAACTCAAGCGGCTGCAGGGCCATCGTCCGGAGGCGCTGCGCCAGGCCGAGCGCGCGCTGGGCTTTTTCCGACAACAGGGCGATCTGCGCGGCGCCACCGAAGCGCAGTTGCGGATCGTGGCCGTCCATTGCGATGCGCGCGAATGGGACGCGGCGGTCCGCTCGCTCGACGCATTGCCGAAGGGCGCGCCCGCGAACCTCGAGCAGGCGGCCGCGGTGGCGCGCTTCAGGGGCGAGATCGCGCTCGGTCGCGGCGATCACGCGGCGGCCCTCAAACACTCGGCAGCCGCGATCGCCGCCGCCGGCGAAGCCCACAGCGCGCCGGCGCAACTGCGTTCGCGGCTGTTGCGCGCGCGCGCGCTGGTCGCCGCAGGTCGGCTGGGCGATGTCGAGCGCGAACTTCCGCAACTGGACCGGCTGCTGCAGGCGTATCCCGCGGTCGAACTCAAACGCATCCGGGCGCAGTTGGCCGGCGAGGGCAAGCCGCGTGCCGATCAGGGGAGGCAGGGATGAGACGGTATCCGGATCCGAGACAGACCGATCAACTGCGGGTCGACGATCTGCGCGCACTGCAGTCGCAACTGAACACCTTGAAGCAGGACCAGAGCGAGCTCTTCGCAGGTCTGGCACGCGGCCAGCAGCGTTTCCGCGATCTCGCCAAGTCGGTCTGGCGGGTACAGGAGGAGGAGCGCCGCCGGTTCGCGCGCGACCTGCACGACGGTCTCGGCCAGAACATCACCGCGATCCTGCACCAGTTGGAGCAGATCGCCGCGGAGCCCGGGCTTCCGGATGCGGCGCAGCGGCGGGTCGAACGCTCGCTCGATCTGTGCGCGCGGGCGCTGCACGACACCCGCAATCTCGCCCGCCTGTTGCGGCCGAAGATCCTCGACGACCTCGGGTTGTGCGCCGCCCTGCACTGGCTGGTGAGGACTGTGTCCGACGGCGCCGGGTTCGCGGTCGACGTCGACTGCGACAGCGAACTGCAGGACGCCAACGGCGACATCGCGACCCTCGTGTTCCGCCTCGCCCAGGAGGCGCTCAACAACGTCGCCAAGCACGCGCACGCCTCGCATGTGCTGATCCGGGTCGCCGTGCACGCCGATCGCCTGCACCTGCTGATCGCCGACGACGGTCGCGGCTGCGATGCCGGCGCGGTACTGGCTCCGGAGCGCGCCCGACTCAGCACCGGACTCGGCAGCATGCACGAACGCATCGCCCTGTTCGGCGGCACGCTCAGCCTGATCTCGTCCCCCGGCGACGGCACCCAGTTGCGCGCGGTGATGCCGTTGAAAGACGGCGGCGAACCCTGAGTATGTCCTGAGCCATGCTGCCGATCCGGGTCATCGTCGCGGACGATCACACCATCCTGCGCGAAGGCGTGATCGCGCTGTTGTCGGCGGATTCCCAGTTGCAGGTGGTCGCGCAAACCAGCGACGGTCGCACCACTCTCGATCAGGTCATCGCATTGCAGCCCGACGTCCTGGTGGTCGACATCTCGCTTCCGCACATGAGCGGAATCGAGATCGTGCGCCGCTTGCGCCAGGAGGCGCCGCGCACGCGCGCCCTGATCCTGACCATGCATGAGGAAGAGGAGTACGTCGTCCACGCGGTCCATGCCGGCGCGTTCGGTTTCCTGCTCAAGGACTCGGCCAGCCGCGAGCTGCTGGCCGCGGTGCGCGATCTGGCCGCCGGACGCAAGCACTTCGGCACCCACGCTGCGCACGTGCTGGCGCAACAGATGACCCGGCCCAACGTGCCGATGGACGACCCCTATCGCGATCTGACCGCGCGCGAGCGCGAGGTCTTCCATCTCATCATCGAAGGATTGACCACCAAGGAAGTGGCCAAGTGCCTCGATGTCGCGGTCAGGACCGCCGAAAACCACCGCAACCACGTGCTCGCCAAACTGGGCGTGCGCAATACCGCCGAGCTGATCCGGTACGCCGCACGCTACCGTCTGCTGGTCTGAACCCTGCCCGGATCCTGCACCGCGACGCGCCCGCATCCGAACGCGCCACGACCGGGCATGGGCCCGATCGCGGCTGCTCCGGCCCCTTTCCCCTTGCGGGAAGGGGAATGACGGGCGATTGCCCTTGGGCAAACGCCATTCGCGGACGTGTCGTTTCGATGACGGCGCCTTGAACGCCGGCGCGGGCTGAGTGATGCCGTACGACTCGATGTGAATAGACGCACCGCCGTGGCGCCGGCGCGCCGCTTCAACGGCCGCGTGTGCGCGCCGTCGACACCAGCAGGAGGACCCCGCCGAACAGCAGCGCCAGCAGCGGGCCGCCCCACAGTTGCAGCACGCTGTCGCCGCGCACCGCGTCCTGCGGGCGGCCGGGCTCGAACAGCACCGGCAGGCGCTCGCCGGGTTGCAGCTCGGCATGGGACGTCGGCTGGCCGTGGCCCTTGTGTTTGCCGGCGGGGATTCCGATGTCCTGTTCGCCGCCGGGATGCGCGAAGCGCACGTGTGCGGTGTAGCGGGTGCAGTCGTGACGCGATCCGGTGCCGTGCTGGCCGGCGCGTTTGCGCTTGCAGCGGTCGTCGCGGGCCTCGACCCGCGTCACCGTGCCTTCTGCGCGTTCGGCCTTCGACAGGAACCGCGCCTGCTGCACGCCGAGGCCCAGCGCCAGCAGCAGGCAGCCCAGACCCAGCACGCGCAGCAGCAGGCGGAGAATCATCGGCAGCGGCTCAGCGCGGTGCGTCCGCGCCGCTGTCTGTTGCGCCGAGGCCGATCAAGCGGAACGGCAGACGGCTGTAATAGCCGCCGGTCGCGCCGTCCGTCGGCGGGGCGATCAACCGTCGGGTCCACGCGACCACCGCGCGATCGACACCGCGATCGCCCGAGCTTTTGACGAACCGGATCTGACGCACTTCGCCGCATCCGTTGTGCAGCAGTTGCAGCACGACGACGGCGTCTCCGAGACCGGCGCGCGATACCGCCATCTGCAGCGGCGCGGTGCTCGGCTGGTAGGCGGGATGCATGACGCAGGGCTCCTGCAGCACCCGCGCGACCCATTGGCGCTCGGCGCGTTCGCCGGCCTCCGCACGCGGCTCCGGCGCGTTATCGCGTCCGCTTTCGAACCAGTGCGCGCAGGCCGCGGGCTCGCCGCGACAATGGCCGACCCGTTCGACGTCGTAGCCCTGCTCGCCGCTGCGATCGATGTCGCGCCAGGCGCGGGTCGGCAGGCCGCCTTCCGGCGATTCGAAGCTCCAGTGGCCCGCGAACTCGCCCTGCTCGATGCGGGCGCTGGCGTAGACGAGACTGCCGCCGATGGTCTGCGGCGAGGTCAGCAGCGCACGCACGTGCGCTTCGCCGCCCTTGTCGTCGGCGAAGCGCTCGCGCAGGGTCTGCGCGTAGATGCGGACGATCAGGTCATCCTCGACGGAGATCAGCCGCGACTCGAAGCTGCCGATGCCGGTTTCGACGTAAGCCTGGAGCGGAGGTGGTGGCGGGGGCGGTTCCGGCGGCGCCGCGGCCTGCATGGCCACGGCGATCGCAGGCGCGAGACACAGCGCGGACAGTCCGGCGCCTGCGGTCCGAAGCGAGGCGGTTGCGATGCTCACGGGCTTTTTTCGCTCACAGGATCGACAGCGCCTTTTCCTTGCGCTCGGCAAGACGCTTTTCGAGGTAGTGGATGTTCTGCCCGCCGGCCTGGAAGCCGGTGTCGGCCATGATCCGCTGCTGCAGCGGAATGTTGGTCTTGATCCCGTCCACCACCATTTCGCTCAGCGCCACGCGCATGCGCGCGATCGCGGTCGCGCGATCCGGGCCGTGCACGATCAGCTTGCCGATCATCGAATCGTAGTTCGACGGCACCCGATACCCCTCGTAGATGTGCGAATCCACGCGCACGCCGGGGCCGCCGGCGGCGTGGAAATGCTTGATCAGGCCGGGCGAGGGCAGGAAGCTGTCCGGGTCCTCGGCGTTGATCCGGCATTCGATCGCATGCCCGCTCAGCACGATGTCGCTCTGCCGGATCGACAGCGGCTGGCCGGAGGCGATCAGCAACTGCTCCTTGACCAGATCGATGCCCGTGATCAGTTCGGTCACCGGATGCTCCACCTGGATGCGGGTGTTCATCTCGATGAAGTAGAACCGGCCGTTCTCGTACAGGAATTCGAAAGTGCCGGCGCCGCGGTAGCCGATGCGGACGCAGGCTTCGGTGCAGATGCGGCCGATTTCCGCGCGCTGTTCCGGCGTGATTCCCGGCGCCGGCGCTTCCTCGACCACCTTCTGGTGGCGGCGCTGCATCGAACAGTCGCGCTCGCCCAGATGGATCGCGTTGCCCTGGCCGTCGGCGAGCACCTGGATCTCGACGTGGCGCGGGTTCTCCAGGAACTTCTCCATGTAGACCTGTTCGTTGCCGAACGCGGCCTTGGCCTCGGTCTGGGTGGTCTGGATCGCGCCGTGCAGCGCGGCCTCGGTATGCACCACACGCATGCCGCGACCGCCGCCGCCGCCCGCGGCCTTGATGATCACCGGATAACCGATCTCCCGTGCGATCCGCGCGTTTTCCTTGGCGTCGTCGCCCAGCGGGCCGCCGCTGCCGGGGACGCAGGGCACGCCGGCGGATTTCATCGCCCGGATCGCCTCGACCTTGTCGCCCATCATGCGGATGGTGTCGGCGCGCGGACCGATGAAGATGAAACCGGAC
This sequence comes from Lysobacteraceae bacterium, assembly GCA_044345955.1. Classification (GTDB taxonomy): domain Bacteria; phylum Pseudomonadota; class Gammaproteobacteria; order Xanthomonadales; family Xanthomonadaceae; genus Lysobacter_I. The sequence continues at coordinate 4,729 of JBIJAD010000123.1, read as the reverse complement.
TTCTCCACGCGCTCGGCGAAGTCCGCGTTCTCGCTGAGGAAGCCGTAGCCGGGATGGATCGCCTGCGCATCGGTGACTTCGGCGGCGGCGATGATCGCCGGCATGTTCAGATAGCTGTCCTTCGATGCCGCCGGGCCGATGCACACCGACTCGTCGGCCATGGCCACGTGCTTGAGGTTGCGATCGACGGTGGAATGCACCGCGACGGTCTTGATGCCCAGCGCATGGCAGGCGCGCAGGATCCGCAGCGCGATCTCGCCGCGGTTGGCGATGACGACTTTGTCGAGCATGCGAGCGCCCTCAGCCGATCACGAACAGCGGCTGATCGAATTCCACCGGCTGGCCGGTTTCGCACACGATGGCGAGCACCGTGCCGGAGACGTCGGCCTCGATCGGGTTGAACATCTTCATCGCCTCGACGATGGCGAGCGTCTCGCCCTGCCTGACCTGCTGGCCGACCTTGACGAACGGCGGCTTGTCCGGCGCGGGCGAGGCGTAGAAAGTGCCGACCATCGGCGAACGCACGATATGCCCGTCGGGCAGGTCCGAGGACGCGCGCTGGCCGCCGGTCGCGGCTTCCACCGGAGAGGCCATCGGCATCGGCGCCGCCGGGCGCGCGCTGTGCTCCAGATGCAGCGGCGCCGGCGGCGGCACGCTCACCGCGACCCCGCCCTTGGGCACGCGGGCGAGGCGGACCGATTCTTCGCCTTCCTTGATCTCGATTTCCGCGAGGTTCGACTCTTCGAGCAGGTCGATGAGCTTCTTGATTTTGCGCAGGTCCATGAGGGTCTCGGATTCGTCAAAAAAAGTTGGATCACCATCCCTGGTGCGGGGGACCGGCCCGGCCATCCCTGGCCGGGCGCTCGCCGGCGCGAATCGCCGATAGGGCGATTCGCGTTACTCCGGCTCGCCCTTGATCTCGATTTCCGCGAGGTTCGACTCTTCGAGCAGATCGATGAGTTTCTTGATTTTGCGCAGGTCCATATGGGCTCTCGGTGGTTGTCGTCCGCACGTCGGGGTGCAGGTCCGTGTCAGGGGGATGCGGTTTCGAGCCGGCGGATCGCGGCGGTCAGGGCCAGGCCGTAGCTCAGCGGGCCGAACCCGGCCACCACGCCGACCGCCAGATCGGTGAAGTAGCTGGTATGGCGGAAGGGTTCGCGCCGGTGCGGGTTGGACAGGTGCACCTCGATGAACGGGATGCCGGTCGCGGCCAGCGCGTCGCGGATCGCCACCGAGGTGTGGGTGAAGGCGGCGGGGTTGATCAGGATGAAATCGACTTCCCCCCGTGCGGCCTGGATGCGTTCGACCAGGGCGTGCTCGGCATTGGACTGGAAGCTTTCCAGCGTATGGCCGCCGTGGGCGCGGGCGCGCTCGGCGAGGTCGGCATCGATCTGGGCCAGGCTGGCGGACCCGTAGATGTCCGGTTCGCGCGTGCCCAGCAGATTCAGATTGGGGCCGTGTAGGACGAGCAGTCGCGCCATGAAACCGGGTCCAAGCGTGGGCGGCCAGTCTGCGTGAAAGACGGAGTAGTGTCCAGATCGGCGAAGATCGGCCATTTTTCAAGCATATGTTTGAAACGCCGGCCTGCCCCGGGATGCGGTGACGCAGTGGGTGTCCCTGCATCTCCCTCCCGGGATCTTTCCTTGAAGCTCTCCCCGATTCCGCAGAAAGAAAAGTGGGTGTCCCGGAATGCATCGCCGGAATGCATCGGAATGGAGGCCCCTGCATGCAGCCAAGTGCCATGGCCACAAAAAGTTACGGCCCCGGCATTGCTGCCTGGGGCCGTCGCCCTGCACGGGTTGTCTGGAGTGTCGCGGCGGTCTGTCGCGACGTGCGGTCCGGAGGTGAGGGCTTCCGTGCCGCGGTGTTGGGGTCGTCCGGTCAGCGCTCCATCGAGGCTGCGCACAGCGTCGAAATGGTGACGGCGCAGTGGCGGGTGAGGCTCGCCACCAGGCCGGGGTCGGTGTCGTGTCCGCTCGCGGTCAGGATCACCATCTGATGGCCCGGCCGCGGTACCCGCTGCACTACCGCGATCCCGGCGTCGGTCTGCACGGTCAGTTCGCTGAATCCGTGCTGGCCGAGGTCGCGGGTCAGCGTCTCGGCCATGTTGGCCAGGGCGCTGGCGACCGCGGCCAGGCGCGGGGCGTCGAGCATCGGCGCCGCCGCATGGGCGAGGTGGTGGCCTTCCAGGTTCGACAGGACACAGGCATGGCCGTCGGGAATCCCGGCGAGCATGCCGTGCATGGCACGGACGACGTCGTTGTAGCGGCTGTACTCGAAGTACTTGCCGAACAACCTGCTCTGCGCGGGGAACGGGACGGTGTTGGCGCTCATGTCCGGTCGGCCTGGTCTGCGGGAGGGCGCCGGGGCGCCCGCGTCGGGTTCGCGACCGCAGCCGCATCCCCGCCCAGAGCTGAAGCATCCTTCGTGCCAAGATCGACCGGCGCCGTGCGCGACCCGGACGGATCGGGGCGGGAACGAGAATTCGTCGCAAAAACAGGCGATCCCCCCGACCGCGGTGTGTCGGGACGTCGGCCGGTGCCGTTGGCGGCAGGTGTCGCAGGGGGTCAGGCGGGTGCCGCGTTGTGTCGCATCCTTCCGCCGCGGCGGGGCGGCTCAACGCAGGGCGTCGGCGACGAAGTCTTCCAGCTCGCCGTGGACGAACGGCCCGATCCGGCGCGCCGCCAGGCGGCCGTCGGGGCCGATCAGCACCGAATAGGGCAGCACCCCGCGCACATTCCCCAGGCGCACGCCGGCATCGGCCGGGCCCGGCGCATCGATCAGGATCGTGTAGTCCACCGGCACCCGACGCAGGAAGTCGCGCACCGCGGCGGGTTCGTCCAGGGCGATGCCGATCACCTGCACGCCGTCCGTGCCCTGCGCAGCGCTGAAACGCTGCAGTTCGGGCATCTCCTCGATGCACGGCGCGCACCAACTGGCCCAGACGTTGATCAGCAGCGGCCGCCCGCGCCAGGCGCCGGGGACCTCGCGCGCCTGTCCGTCGAGATCGGGCAGACGCAACGGCGGCATCGGATCGCCGACCCGCGCCACCGGCGTGTCCGCCGGCAGCGGCGGCGCGTTCGATTCGAGCGCGCCCTGCAGCAGTTTCTGCCCGGTCGCGCTGCGCCAGATCGGTCCGGGGCCGGTCACCAGCAGACCGGCGACGGCACCCGACACCGCGGCCAGCACGGCGACGATCAGCACGGTGCGGGTCTTCATCGGCACGCCCTCATCGCCATGCCCTCATTCTCGCGGCGCTCCGCCCTGCGCGGCGCGCTGCAGCGCCCTGCGCACGAGCTCCGGGGTCAGCACCGTCGGCAGCACTTCGCCTTCGCCGCCGCCGCGCGGATAGAGCACGTACAGGGGCACGCCGACCGCGCGATAGCGCTGCAGATAGGCGGTGATCGCCGGATCGACGTCGGTCCAGTCGCCGACCATGTACACCGCATCGGTGTCGGCCAGCGCGGTGCGGAAACCATCGCGCTCGAACACGGCCTTCTCGTTGGCCTTGCAGGTCACGCACCAGTCCGCGGTCATGTTCACCAGCACCACGCGGCCGGCGCGACGCAGGTCGGCCAGACGCTGTTCGGAGAACGGCACCGAGCCGTTCTCGGCATCGCGCGCGGCGGTCGCGGCGGTCTTGTCCACCGTCGGCAGCCGCGCGATCGACAGCAGCGGCCAGATCGCGGTCAGCAGCGCCACGATCGCCAGCACCCGGCTCCAGCGCGCGCCGTGGCGACGACCGTGGGTCCAGGCCCAGGCCGCGAACGCCAGCGCCAGCGCGGCCAGCGCCCACCAGCCCACCGCATCGGCGCCGCGCTGGTTGGCGAGCACCCACGCCAGCCAGATCGCGGCCAGATACATCGGGAAGGCGAGGATCTGCTTGAACGTCTCCATCCACGCGCCCGGACGCGGCAGCCGTCGCGCCAGCGCGGGCACGAAGCCGACCAGCAGGAACGGCAGCGCCAGCCCGAGCCCGAGCGCGGCGAACACCAGCAGCGCCACCGCGGTCGGCGCGGTGAACGCCCAGCCCAACGCCGGACCCATCAGCGGCGCGGTGCAGGGCGCGGCCACCACCACCGCGAGCACGCCGGTGAAGAAATCGCCGGCCGCGCCGCTGCGGCTGGCCAGACCGTGACCGAGACCGGTCCAATGGCCACCGACGTGCCACACGCCGGACAGACTGAGGCCGAACACGAACATCAGCAGGCCCAGGCCCGCGACCACCAGCGGCTGCTGCAACTGGAAGCCCCAGCCCAGCGCCAGCCCGGCGTGGCGCAGCGCCATCGCCAACGCGCCCAACGCGAGGAAACTCGCGAGGACGCCGGCGGTGTACCACAGCGCATGCGCGCGCTGTCGCTGCGGGCTTTCGCCGCTTTCGACCAGGCCCAGCACCTTCATCGACAGCACCGGCAGCACGCAGGGCATCAGGTTGAGGATCAGGCCGCCGAGCAGCGCCGCGAGCAGCGCGAGCGCGAGATTCGGCTGCAGCCCGAACAGGCGCGCACCATTGGCGCCGGCCGGCGGCGGCGTACGCGCGACCTCGGCGCCGGCCGCAGCGGCGCTGCCGGCGGGCGTGCCTGCACTGCTTGCGGCGCTGTCCGCGTTCGCGGCCGGTGCGGCCCCGGTCTCGGTGCCGAGCGCGGCGATCGCCTCGGCCACCGTGGGCGTGCCCTCGTCTGCAGGCGCCGCGCCCGTTGCCGACGCCTTGCGCACTTCGCCGCGCGGC
>JBIJAD010000025.1:0-20123 GCA_044345955.1 Lysobacteraceae bacterium | reverse complement strand
CGGCGCCGCGCGCATCGCCCTCGGCCCCGATCTGCCGGCGCTGTTCAGCAACGACGACGGCGTCGCCGAGGAGTGGCTGCGCGCCGGGCAGACGCAGTCCGACCCGCTGTGGCGGATGCCGCTGCATCGCCCCTACCACCGCTATCTGACCAGCACCATCGCCGATCTCGCCAACAGCGGCAGTTCGACCATGGCCGGCTGCGTCACCGCGGCGCTCTATCTCGAACGTTTCGTGCCCGCGGAACAACCCTGGGCGCATCTGGACGTCTACAGTTGGAACGACACCGACCGTCCGGGACGCCCCGCCGGCGGCGAAGCCCAGGCGCTGCGCAGTTGCTACACCATGTTGAAGACGCGGTTCGGTTGAGGCGCGCACGATGACCCCTTCCGCCGAAAGTAACGCCTTCGTTCGCATCACCGCCGTCCGCATCGCCGCCGTCGCCTTCGCCTGCTGCGCGCTCGCCTTCGCGCTCGCGACCTCCGCGCAGCCTGCGCGCAGCGGTACGGCCGCTTCCGCCACCCCCGCCGCGCAGCGCACCGTGCTGGTGATGGGCGACTCGCTGTCGGCGAGCTACGGCATCGCCGCGTCGCAGGGCTGGGTGTCGCTGACCGCGCAGAAGATCGCGAAGGAGAAACCCGGCTGGCGCGTGGTCAACGCCAGCGTCAGCGGCGAAACCAGCGCCGGCGGCGCCGCGCGCATCGCCGGCGAACTGCGCCGGCACAAACCCGCGGTCGTCGTGATCGAACTGGGCGCCAACGACGGCCTGCGCGGGCTGCCGCTGGCGCAGACCCGCGCCAATCTCGAGAAGATGATCCTCGCCGCCAAGACATCGAAAGCGCAGGTGCTGCTGATCGGCATGCGCCTGCCGCCGAACTACGGGCCCGACTACACCCGCGGCTTCGAACGCGCCTTCCGCGAACTTTCGCAGCGTCACCGCACCGCGTTCCTGCCGTTCCTGCTCGAACCGATCGCGCTCGACGACCGCGCCTTCCAGGCCGATCGCCTGCATCCGACCGCCGCCGCACAGCCCAAGTTGCGCGATCACGTCTGGCCGGCGCTGGCGCCACTGCTCAAGTAAGTCATCGCGGCGCATCGCTCGATCGCGCAGCCTGCGCCTATTGCATCGCAACAATCGCGCCATCTTCAGCGCCGGCTGAACCATGGTCGGCGCACTGCATCCATCCGCCACGTCCGCACGTAGCGCGGCGCTCCGCGCGTTTCGCGGATTTTTTTTCGCATACATCTGCATCCGCACTCCGCATCGCCGCGTAGTGATGAGCGTACCGTCGCTGCGCACATCGCCTCCCTCCCCGGCGCGCAGCGACGGTCACCCCCCACAACCCGGAGACAACCGATGCACACCAGACTGCTGACCGCGGCGCTCGCCGCCACCTTCACGCTCGCCTTCGCCGTCCAGGCCGGCCATCACCGCAATCCCGAAGTCGGCGGAGCGGCCATGCTGCCGAGCAAGGACATCGTCGACAACGCGGTGAACTCGAAGGATCACACCACGCTGGTCGCCGCAGTGAAGGCCGCAGGCCTGGTCGAAACGCTGAAGGGCCCCGGCCCGTTCACCGTGTTCGCGCCGACCAACGCAGCATTCGGCGCGCTGCCCGCTGGCACCGTCGAAACGCTGCTCAAGCCCGAAAACAAGTCGGCCCTCACCGGCATCCTGACCTATCACGTCGTGCCCGGTCGTCTCGATGCGAAAGCGCTCGCGGCGAAGATCAAGGCCGGCAAGGGCAGCGCCACGCTGACCACCGTGCAGGGCGCAACCCTGACCGTGCGCGCGACGGCCGGCGGCGTGACCGTCACCGACGCGAAGGGCGGCACCGCGAAGGTCAGCATCGCCGATGTGTACCAGAAGAACGGCGTGATCCACGTCGTCGACAAGGTGCTGCTGCCGTAATTGCAGCGACTTCACGGGCGACATCGCGACGCGATCCCCTGGCGTCGCGCCCAGGGCGGCCTCGGCCGCCCTGTCTTTTTTGTTGCGGCCTCGGCCGCCCTGTCTTTTTTGTTGCGGCCCCGGCCGCCCTGTTTTTTGCTGCGGCCCCGGCCGCCCTGTTTTTTTGCGCCGCACAACCGCACTGCCGCCCGTCGGCCCGATCGACGGATGTGAAAAAAACGTTTGCAAATCGAAAACGACGAGTGTAACGTGCGCGCCCATCGCAGAACGGCACCGCCGCTTCCTGCATCGCATCACTCACCGAACCCATTTTTCCGAGCCTTTCCGATGAAACCCGCCCGCCGCGACCATCGCAGAAACGAAGCCACGCGCGACCTGCGCGACGTGCTTGCGTGCGTGCCCGGCAACGGCATCCTGCAACCGAAGTACGGTTCCGACACCACCCACGGCTGATTTCTCCACGGAGATCGGCCACCCCGATCTCCGAGGCACGCGAACGCCCTCGGATGCCCATCCGGGGGCGTTTTTCTTTACGGCGTCCGCAAGGAAGTTTCTCGAACACGCGCGCGATCTCTCGCGGCGCGAAGGTTTCGCTCACGCGTTTTTTCCGACATCCGAAGCATCCTGTCGCGAACGTCCGGACATCCGAGGTCCATGCGCGTGTCCGGCAGCAGAGGATTCCGCCACGAGGCGCGCAAGCGCTGCGCCGCGATGCTCGGCGCGGGCGGCGGCGGGGAACGCATGAGCGCACGAATTGCCGGTTGGCGACAGCCGGCAATGCGGAGCATCACTCGAACGGTGTCCAGCGGCATGGGCTTGCGTCCCATCCGGTGCGCGCGGCGCTGCCGCGGCGTATGCCGAACGCCGGGAGAGGGTATTCCGCGATGACGAAGTGCCCGATGGTCGGGCAGCGATTGAAGTTCGCCGGCTCACGCCAACCGGTTCGATTCCGGTTCGTCAACCACTGGATAGCTCAGACGGGTAGAGCATCGGACGGTTAATCCGAGTGTCGCGGGTTCGACTCCCGCTCCAAACACCAGACTGAAACTCTGGACTTCCGGGACGAAAGTCCCACACCGGGAACGCCCCTTGCGGCATCCCGCGTCGCGCGCAGAACACCGCACGCGCCACGGATACCGCAGCGGCGATGTCGCCGGACCTCCGCCCTCGAGGCGCGCGGGCCGGTCTCCGAAGCGACGCATGCAGAACATCGCATGTGTCGCCGACGACACTGGCCTCCGCGCGGACAGCGCGCAGGTTCCGCGCATCGGCGTCGGGGGCGTTTCCACCTTTTCCCGTCCGCGCGGCGAAAGCCGCGACGACGAACCCGGGCGATGCGGGAACCGATCCGCTGCAGCGCCCGGACATTCACGGATCGGACCACCAGAGCCACCATTCCGATAAGGAGAAAACCCATGTTCTGGAAAAAGAGGGTCGTGATCGGCGACGGCGAGCGCGGCCTGGTATTTCGCAACCGTCGGTTCGAGCGCGTGCTCGACCCGGGCGTCCACAAGTTCCGCGACCCGCTCGGCCGACTGGAGATCGTCGTGCACAACGTCGCCCGGCCGGAATACGCCGGCAACGACGTCGACACGCTGATCGCCGCGCTGGGCGACAGGCTCGACCGGCACTTCGTGCTGGGCGATATCGGCACCGACGCGGTCGGTCTGGTGTCGAAGAACGGCAAGCTCGAGGACGTGCTGCTCCCGGGCACGCGCAAGCTGTACTGGCGCGCGCCGGTGCGGGTGGAGATCGAGACCCTCGCCCTCGGCGACGGCCTTGAAATCCGCGCCGACATCGCGCGTCGTCTGCGCCAGCTCGGCGCGCTGTCCAAGGTCGCGGCGGTCGCCGATGTGCCGACCGAGTTCGTCGGCCTGGTGTTCGTCGACGGCAAGCTGGTGCGCACGCTCGAGCCGGGCAGCTACGCGTTCTGGAACTTCCAGAAGAACGTGCTGATCGATGTCGCCGACCTGCGCGTGCAGGCGGTCGACGTGTCCGGTCAGGAACTGCTCACCCGCGACAAGGTGTCGCTGCGGGTGAACCTGGCCGCCAGCGTCCGCGTGATCGATCCGGTCGCCTCGCGGACCCGGGTCGCGAAGTTCAGCGATCAGGTCTACCGCGAACTGCAGTTCGGTCTGCGCAAAGCGGTGTCCGCCAAGAGCCTGGACGAGCTGCTCGGCGACAAGGCGTCGCTGGACGCCGACATCTTCGGTTACGTGCGCGGCCAGGTCGGCGCGTTCGGCGTCGAGGTGCTCGGTGTCGGCGTCAAGGACGTGATCCTGCCGGGCGAGATGCGCGAGATCCTCAACAGCGTCGTGCAGGCGGAGAAGGCGGCCCAGGCCAACGTGATCCGCCGTCGCGAGGAGGCGAACGCGACCCGTTCGCTGCTCAACACCGCGAAGTTGATCGAGGAGAGTCCGGTGCTGATGCGCCTCAAGGAGCTGGAGGCGCTGGAGCGGGTGACCGAGAAGATCGACAAGCTCACCGTGTTCGGCGGCCTGGACGGCGTGCTGAAGCAACTGGTGAACATCAAAACGTAACCCGTGCGGCCGGAAGGACCCGGCCGCACGATCCGAACGGACACCGATATGCGTCACGACATGTACAAGGTGATCGTCGAACGGCCGCGGCGAGGTGGCAGTCGGGCGCGCAGCCGCCCGGATCCGGTCGATCCGGAAGATTCGCCGCGCCAGGAAGGACTCCGCAAACGCCACACCGGCCGCAAGTGGCTGAACGAGAACCTTCGTCCGTTGGAGCGTTATCTGGACGCGCAGGTCGGAAGACCCTGGGACAAGGTGCACTCCGAGATCTGCGCCGGCATCGATCGTCGCAATACCGTGCAGCAGCATATCCATCAGCACCTCGACGATTTCGTAGCCCGGAAGGTGATCGCGATCGACGGTGTACTGCACGAGGATGTCGGCAGAGGTCGCCGGCATCCGCTCGAGACGTATTGGGCCAGCCGATTCTTCGTGGATCCGGGATCCGGCCTGCTGCGCCGGAATCGTCTTCGCGACAAGGCGCGGCGCGAGTACCGGAACGGGCAAGCATTGGTGCGCGACGAAGATTCGCAACATCGCCTCCGGATTTCGTCGGCCGTACAACTGCATCGGGTGGACGGTGTCTGGTACAGGGTGGAACTGTCGCCGATCACGGCGCAGGCGATCGTTGACCGAAAGGTCGACGCCATCCGCAATCTCGGGTTGCAGAAATGCCCACGGAGGACTTCCCTCAAAGGCATTCCGAGCAGTCTGGACCTGTACGGAGATGCCGACCTGTACGCCAGCGCCAAGCGCCAGCTCAACGCGCGCGAACTGCGGCACTACCGTCTGCGCAACGACAACGCATAACATCAGGATCGCGCGCTCCGGAAGCCCGGACGCGCAGAGGACAACATCATGAGCGAACAATTCCAATTCCTGCACGCAGAGGGCTCGCCCACCCCGATCAAGGGCTGGGTGAACGGCGTGCCGCTGGAGCCCGAGGCGCACCGCCAGTTGCAGAACATCGCGACGATTCCTTTCGTCGGGCCGTGGGTCGCGGTGATGCCCGACGTGCACCTGGGCAAGGGCGCGACCGTGGGTTCGGTGATCCCGACCCGCGGCGCGATCATCCCGGCCGCGGTCGGCGTGGACATCGGCTGCGGCATGGCCGCGGTGCGCACCACGCTGCGGGCGAAGGATCTGCCGGACTCGCTCGCGCAGTTGCGGTCGTCGATCGAGCGCTGCGTGCCGGTCGGCAACGGTCCGGGCGGCGATCACCTCACGCTGCCCGACAGCATCGAAACGCGGCTGGCGCAGTCCGGGCTGATCGCGCGGCTGGATCTGATCAAGGCGAAGCATCCGAAGATCCGCACCGACAAGATCGACAAGCAGATCGGCACCCTCGGCGGCGGCAATCACTTCATCGAGATCTGCCTCGACGAGGAAGGCGCGGTGTGGGCGATGCTGCACTCGGGTTCGCGCGGGACCGGCAACCTGATCGGCACCTACTTCATCCAGCGCGCCCGCGACGAATTGTCGCGGCGCACGCTCGGCTTCCGCGTGCCGGACAAGGACCTGGCGTTCTTCATGGAAGGCGAACCGCTGTTCGACGACTACGTGGAAGCGGTGTCGTGGGCGCAGGACTACGCCCGCGCGAATCGCGAGGCGATGATGGCGCGGGTGCTGCACGAGATGCATCAGCGTCTGCCGAGGTTCAAGCTGGACAAGCTCGCGGTGAACTGTCACCACAACTACGTCCAGCGCGAGATCCACGGCGGGCAGTCGTTGCTGGTGACCCGCAAGGGTGCGGTCAGCGCGCAGGCCGGCGAGCTGGGCATCATCCCCGGAAGCATGGGCGCGAAGAGCTACATCGTGCGCGGCAAGGGCAATCCGGACAGCTTCTGCAGCTGCAGCCACGGCGCCGGCCGGAAGATGAGCCGTACCGCGGCGAAGCAGCGGATCACGCTCAAGCAGCACCGCGAAGCGACCGCCCACGTCGAATGCCGCAAGGACGAAGGCGTGATCGACGAATCGCCGGCCGCCTACAAGGACATCGACGCGGTGATGGCGGCGCAGAGCGATCTGGTCGAAGTGGTCCACACCCTGCGTCAGGTGGTGTGCGTGAAAGGGTGAGGAGCAGCGCTTGCGCGGCGCTGCCGCGCGCCGCAAGGCCGAATCAGCCGGCGTTTTCCTGCAACTGCATCGCCCACATCGTCGCGAAGCGGCCGCCGTGGGCGAGCAGTTCGGCGTGGGTGCCGCGTTCGACGATCCGGCCCTGATCCATCACCAGGATCTGGTCGGCGTTCATCACCGTCGAGAGACGGTGCGCGATCACGATCGTGGTCCGGCCCTGGGCGATCCGCTCCAGTTCGGCCTGGATCGCCTTTTCCGACTGCGAGTCCAGCGCCGAGGTCGCTTCGTCGAAGATCAGGATCGCGGGGTTCTTGAGCAGCGCGCGCGCGATCGCGACCCGCTGCTTCTCGCCGCCGGACAGCTTCAGGCCGCGCTCGCCGACTTCGGTCTCGTAGCCGTCGGGGAAGCCGAGGATGCGCTCGTGGATGTGCGCGGCGCGGGCGGCGGCCTCGACCTCCTCGCGGCTGGCTTCGGGCCGGCCGTAGCGGATGTTGTAGAAGATGGTGTCGTTGAACAGCACGGTGTCCTGCGGCACGATCGCGATCGCGGCACGCAGCGAGGCCTGGGTGTAGTCGCGCAGGTCCCGCAACGCGCCGTCGGCGTCCTCGATCGCGATCCGCCCGCCGTCCACGTCGTAGAACCGGTACAGCAGCCGGGCGAGCGTGGATTTGCCCGAGCCCGAATGGCCGACCACCGCCACGGTGCCGCCCGCCGGCACTTCGAAATCGACCCCGGACAGGATCTCGCGCCGCGGGTCGTAGCCGAACCGCACGTCCTCGAAACGCACCCGCGGCCGCGACGCGCGCAGCGGCAGCGCGTTTTCGCGATCGCGCACGTCCAGGGTCTGGTCGAGCAGGCCGAACAGGCGTTCGAGATTGGTGAACGCCTGCTTGACCTCGCGGTACATCATGCCCAGCAGGTTGAGCGGGGCCGACAACTGCAGCAGCACGGCGTTGACGAACACCAGGCCGCCGAGGGTCATGCTGCCGTCGACCACGCCGGCGGCGGCGCGCCACATCATCGCGGTGACGCCGATCGAAACGATCGCGGCCTGGCCGAGATTGAGCAGGCCGAGGGTCTTGCGGCTCATCACCTGCGCTTCCTCGCGATGCTGCAGGCTGCGGTCGTAGCGCTGCGCCTCGTGCTCCTCGTTGCCGAAGTACTTCACCGTCTCGTAGTTGAGCAGCGAATCGACCGCGCGCTCGTTGGCGCGGGTGTCGGCCTCGACCGCGGCGCGGTAGTAGCGGGTGCGCCATTCGGTGACCAGGAAGGTGTAGCCGGCGTAGGCGACCAGGGTCAGCAGGGTGATGACCGCGTAACTCCAGTCGTACATCCACACCAGCACTGCGGTGACGAGCGCGATCTCGAACAGGGTCGGCAGGATGGTGTAGATCATCCAGTCGAGCAGATCGGAGATCGCGCTGCCGCCGCGTTCGATGTCGCGGGCGACGCCGCCGGTGCGGCGGGCGAGGTGGAAGCGCAGCGAGAGCGCGTGCAGGTGGCGGAACACCTGCAGGGTCACCCGGCGCGAGACCCGCGCCATCACCCGCGCGAACACGATCTGGCGCACTTCGGTGAACAGGGTCATGCCGATGCGCGAAGCGCCATAGGCCAGCAACAGCGCCACCGGGAGGACCAGCACGGGGTTGGCGACATCGGCGTCGAGGGTGTCGACCAGGCGCTTGAGCACCGCGGGCACCGCGAGGCCGGCGAGCTTGCCGGCCACGACCAGGGCGAGCGCGAACAGGATGCGGCCGAGGAACGGGCGCAGAAACGGGGACAACTCGTGCAGGATCTGCCATTCCCCACGGTCGGTGGCAGCCTTGTCGGCAGTCAGCGGGGCGTCGTCCGGGGCACCCTCCGGCTCGGCCAGGGGGGCGGCGGACGGTGGGGAGGCGGGGGCGGTCATCGCCCGATCATGGGGCCGACTCGGCCGGAATCAAAGGCGTGACACGGTTTTGTCCGGAACGCCCCGGCATGCTTCACTGCACCCATGGCCGTCTACGTCGACAACGCGGTGTTCCCTTGGCTCGGCCGGCGCTGGGCGCATCTGATGGCCGATGATCTGGACGAGCTGCACGCCTTCGCCGCGCGTCTGGGGCTGTCGCGGCGCGAGTTCCAGGACAAGCGCAGCGGCGCGCATTACGACATCGACAGCGCGCTGCGCGAACGCGCGCTGGCGCTGGGCGCGATTCCGGTCTCGCGCAGCGAGGATCGGGCGCGGATGCGGGCGATCATCGCCAACGCCCGGCGCCAGTGGAGCGGGCATGCGGCCGCAACCGACGACCCCGAGCCTGCCTCCTGATCCCGTGTCCAGCCCCATTTCCAACCCCATGCCGACCCGCCCCCGGAGCCCCGCATGACCGAATTCGATCTCAGCCCGCCCAGCCCCGCCCAGCGCGAGAGCCTGGCCGCCGCGCTGTCGCCCGAGGAGCGCCGGGTGCTGCTTTCGCACGGCACCGAGGCGCCGTTCTGCGGGGTGTTTCTGGACAACAAGCGCGAGGGCGCCTACGTCTGCCGCTTCTGCGGCCTGCCCCTGTTCCGCTCCAGCGCAAAATTCGATTCCGGCACCGGCTGGCCGAGTTTTTTCGCGCCGTATGCCGCCGCCCACGTGACCAACCTGCGCGACACCAGTTACGGCATGGTCCGGATCGAGATCGTCTGCGCCCGCTGCCAATCCCACCTGGGCCACGTCTTCCCCGACGGCCCGAAGCCGACCGGGTTGCGCTATTGCCTGAATTCGGTGGCGCTGGGCTTCGTCGGCCGCGGCGAGACCCTGCCCGACCCGCTGGGCCGCGGCGAGTCTGCGATCGCCGCCGACTGAAGCCCGCCGCGGGCGGCTGGCGTATCCTGTGCGCCTTCCGTCGCCCTGCTTCGCCATCATGACCGACTCGCTTCCCGACCGTCTCTCCAACGATCCCCGCAGCCCCTACTACGACGCCGAACTGCTCGAGCGCGGCATCGGCATCCGCTTCAACGGGGTCGAACGCACCAACGTCGAGGAGTACTGCGTCAGCGAGGGCTGGGTGCGGGTGATCGCCGGCCGCGCGCTGGATCGCCGCGGCCAGCCGATGACGATGAAGCTCAAGGGTACCGTCGAGCCCTACCTGCGCGGCGCCGAGTCGGACGAAGCGTCGGCCTGAGTCGACCCGGCGGTGGCGCCGCCGAGGTGGCGCGAGAGGAACGCCAGCAGCCGGGTGTAGAACTCGCGGCGGTGCGCTTCGACGTAGAAGCCGTGGCCCTCGTTGGGGTAGTAGAGGGTTTCGACCGGCACGCCCGCGGCCTTCAGCGCCTTTTCCATGCGCTCGGTGTGTTCGATCGGCGTGCGCTGGTCCTTGCCGCCGGCGGCCATGAACACCGGGACCTTGATCCGCGCGGCCATCCCGGTCGGCGAGATCTCGGCCATGTTCTCGCGTGGCCCGAGCCAGTCCAGCGCCCAGTTGCGGCTGCTGCGGCTGTCGCCGCTGTCGTCCTTGTGCATCTTGACCATGTCGTACACGCCGACGTAACCCGCGGCGCAGCGGTAGAGATCGGGTTCGCGGGCGACGCCCATCAGCGCGGCGTAGGCGCCGTAGCTGGCGCCGTAGACGCAGATCCGCGCCGGGTCCGCGATCTTCCGTTCGATCGCCCAGCGCGTGGCATCGGTGAGGTCGTCCTGCATCTTCCGGCCCCACTCGCCCGCACCGGCCAGCTTGAAGGCACGGCCGTAATTGCCCGAGCCGCGATAGTTCACCTGCAGCACCGCATAGCCGGCCCTGGCGAGGATCTGCACTTCCTCGTCGAAGCCCCAGCGGTCGTAGATGCCGTAGGGCCCGCCGTGCGGCAGCAGCACCATCGGCCGCGGCGTCGACGGGTCGGCGCCGGGCGGCAGCGTGAGATAACCGTGCAGGGTCAGGCCGTCGCGCGCCTCGAAGGACACGCCGCGGGTCGGTGCGCCTTTGGCCGGATCGATCCACAACCGCCGGCTGAACACCGGTTCGGCTTTCTTCGCCTCGGTGTCGAACAGATAGAAATCGCCGGGGTTGCGGTCGCTCCAGACCTTGACCAGGACCAATTTGCCGTCCTTCGTGGCCGAGGTGATCGCCACCGCTTCGCCCGGGAAGGCCTTCTCCAATTGACGATACAAGCGGGCGGTCGGCGACTGCGGGTCGAAGAAACGGGTGCGGATGCCATCGTGGGCGTAGCGCACCCCGACCGGCACGTCGCCGGCGACCGCGAAGATGACGCCGGCCGGATCGACGACCGGGTCGACCAGCAGCTCGCGGCGCTCGCCGGTGGCCGGATCCCAGGCGACGATCGCGTCCGGGCCTTCCTTGCGCTCGCGCCAGAGGATCGCGGTGCGGCCGTCCTCGGCGAACCCGACCGCGAACTCGTACACACCGCTGACCGATTCGTCGTTGACCAGGCGCCAGTCGCGACTGCCGGCATCGCGGTAATACAGCCTGTGGAAGTTGTCGCTGCCGGCGCCGACCGCGAAGCGCGCCGCGCCGCTGCGATCGGTGACGAAGCGCGCGCGCTGCACCGGCGCCGCCGAGACCGGCGTGCGCCGGCCGTCGTAGACGTTCATCTTCTCCAGCAGCGTCTCGTAGTTGTCGCCGTGGGAAAGCGAGGCGATCAGCACGTTGCGATCGTCGTCGGGCAGATCGTCGTGCATCAGCGCGAAGGTGTAGGACTCGCGCGAGGTCAGCCATTTGCCGCGATCGCCGTCGACATCGATCGCGATGATCTCGCCGGTGAGGCTGGGCGCATCGTTGCGCCCGAGCTTTTCGGCCACGCTGGCCAGCACCCGGGTGTCGTTGACCCACCAGACGTCGAGGATCACGGTGTCCTCCCCGACGTGGATCTTGGCGGTGGCCTGCTTGTCGCTGCGGCGGATGACCGCGAGGATCGTGCGGTCCTCCAGCGGCACGGTGGCCGCGAAGTACTCGCCGCTCGGCGAGATCTCGATCTCGCTGAAAGTGTCGCGACGCAGGTAGGCGTCGAGGTCGATCTGCGTGGAAGCGTCTGCCGGCGACTGGGCGACGGCGGTGGACGCCAGCAGCCAGGACAGGAGGCAGGCGCGGAAAAGGGTCGGGATCATCGGCAGTACGGAAGCGGTTGCGGGACGGGATCGGAGACGCGAAGCGGCCCGCCGGGAGCGCCGGCGGGCCGGAAGGAAGCATACGTCAGGACCGGAACCGATCGTGGCCGCAGCGCCGGACCATCGATGACGGCCCGACGGAAGGCTCACCAGCGGCGGGGCGGGTCGGCCGCGAAGCCGTTGGGGAAGGCTTCGGGCTGGCCGCGACGACGGTCGTCCCGGCGCCACGGACGCGGCATCACGCCCATCGCGACCAGATTGTCCACGTCGTCGTAACGCAGTTGCGTGACCTGGGTCGGACTGCGGCTGGCGCGGACGAAGTCGGTGCGGCTCACCGGCGACCATTCGCGCTGACCGTGCCCGGTGCCCAGACGCTGGCCTTCGGCCTCGTCATGGACAGAGGACGCCGCGGCTTCGGCCGAACGGCGCGCGCCCTGCGGCGCGGCGCCCGGCGCCGACTTGCGTTCGGCGCGACCGGCGCTGTCGCGGGCGCGGTCGTCGCCCTCGGCGATCGGCGGCGCCGGCATCGGATACGGCCGGGCGTAGACCCGTTCGCGGAACACCGCGATGCCGATCACGCCGACATTGTCGGGCCGGCCGGTGCGCGCGGCGTAGCTGTCGGGCAGGTCGGTGAAGTAGAACTGGGCGACATCCTGCCAGGACTTGCGCCAGCCGGTGATCTCGGTGCTCTGCCAGGGGCCGAGCACGTAGCCGGTCTGGTTCGCGGCAGCGGTCTCGCCGCTGATCGCGTTGACCCCGTCCACCGACAGGACGACGAGGACGCGTTCGCCGGTGGTGTTGGTCAGGCGCACGCTGTAGCGGTTGCCGGGGGTGCCGGGAATCCAGTCGCGGCCGCGGTGGCGGTATTCCGGCAGCCATTCGCCGGTCTCGCGATCGATGACGTCGACATCGACCAGCGGCTGTGCCGACAGCGGCGTGCAGGCGGTCGCGGCGACGAGGGCACAAAGCAACAGGACAGTCTGGCGCAGCAGGGCGGTCGGGCGCAGCATGACGGGGGCTCCAGGTGAATGTCCGGTATGGACGCTGCGATCAACGCCCCGGGCCGGACAACGGGGTTGCGGGCCCCGGTGCCGGCGGGACGGGCGCGTTCAGCGCCGGGTAAACTGACGGACCGTGTTTCCGGCCTCCCCGCTCCGCGTCATGACGACCACCCGCATCCTCACCGGCATCACCACCTCGGGCACCCCGCACCTGGGCAACTACGTCGGTGCAATCCGTCCGGCGGTCGCCGCCAGCCGCGCACCGGGGCACCAGAATTTCTATTTCCTCGCCGACCTGCATGCGCTGATCAAGGTCCAGGACCCGGCACGGGTGCAGCGGTCGACCCTGGAGATCGCCGCGAGCTGGCTGGCCTGCGGCCTGCAGCCGGACGATGAACGCGTGTGGTTCTACCGCCAGAGCGACATCCCCGAGACCACCGAGCTGACTTGGCTGCTGACCTGCGTCGCCGGCAAGGGCCTGCTCAATCGCGCCCACGCCTACAAGGCCGCGGTGGATCGCAACATCGCCGAACGCCAGGACGAGGATTTCGGGATCACTGCGGGGCTGTTCATGTACCCGGTGCTGATGGCGGCCGACATCCTGATCTTCGACGCGCACAAGGTGCCGGTCGGCCGCGACCAGATCCAGCACATCGAGATGGCGCGCGATTTCGCGCAGCGTTTCAACCACATCTACGGCGAACCGGCCGGCAGGACGTTCTTCACCCTGCCCGAGGCCGCGATCGAGGAGCACGTCGCCACTCTGCCCGGCCTCGACGGGCGCAAGATGTCCAAGAGCTACGACAACACCATCCCGCTGTTCGCGCCGCGCGAACAGTTAAGGAAACTGATCTTCTCGATCGTGACCGACTCGCGTGCGCCGGGCGAACCCAAGAACACCGAGGGCTCGGCGTTGTTCCAGCTCTATCAGGCCTTCGCCGACGCCGCCGAGGCCGCTGCGATGCGCGCGGCCTTCGCCGAGGGCATCGCCTGGGGCGACGCCAAGCAGGCATTGTTCGAACGCATCGAGCGCGAGGTCGCACCGCTGCGCGAACGCTACGAGGCGCTGATGGCCGAACCGGCGCGGATCGAACAGCAACTGCGCGACAACGGCGCGCGGCTGCGCGAACGCTACGCGACGCCGCTGCTGCGCGATCTGCGCGACGCGGTGGGGCTGCGCGATCTGTCGCAGAGCGCCGGCGCGACGCGGCAGGATCGGCCGAAATCGGCGGCTCTGCCGCAGCTCAAGCAGTATCGCGAGAAGAACGGCCGCTTCTATTTCAAACTCACCGAGGGCGATGCGGTGCTGCTGCAGAGCCTGGGCTTCGACGATCCGAAACAGGCCGGCACCTGGGTCGCGCGTTTCAAGCGCGAAGGCGCGGCGGCGCTGGCCGACGCCGGCGACCATCTGGAAACCCCGGCAGACGCGGACGCCGCGGCCGCGGCGCTGGATGCGATCAAGCGCGCCGAGGACGAACGTATACATGCGAAAGCGGACTGAGCACGGCCATGTCGCCCGCCATCCAACTCAACCTCGCCCTGATCCTGTTCCTGCCCTGGTTCGCGATTCTCGGGGCGTTGTTCTGGCTGTTCCCGCGGCAACCGCGCAACGCGGCGCGGATCGTCTTCGATCTGGCCGCGCTGGCGCTGTCGACGCTGGCGTTCGTACTCGCGATCCACTGGTCGCACGCGATCGCCGACACCCATCACGGACGGATGTGGCCGCAGGTGCTGGCGACCTCGGTCGGTTACGGCGTGTTCCTGCTCGGCATGACCGTCGCCTTCTTCGCGCGGCGCGCCTGGTTGCGCCGCGCCGCAGGCTGAACCGCGCTCACCACCGATTCGGCGTCGCGCCGCGCTCCGGGTGCTTCATGCGCACGACGCAGAAGCGCTGACCCGTCGGGGCTTCCATCACCACCCAGGTGTGCACGGCGGCGACGCGTTTCGCGCCCAGGGCTTCGAGCCGGCGTACTTCGGCCTCGATGTCGTCGGTCTCGATATCCAGATGCACGCGCGAGTCGTGGCCGACCTTCTGCACTTCGATGTGCAGATCGCCCGGCGCGTCGTCGAGCTTGGCGTAGGTGGCCGATTCCTCGGGCGAGAGTTCGCCGATCGGCAGCCCGAGCGCATCGCTCCAGAAGCGGGCCGCAGCGTCGAGGTCGTCGGTGCGACAGTCGATGATGAAACCGGCGAGGCGGCTGCGATGGCTCATGGTCCTGCTCCCGGAACGATGCGACGAGATGCGCTCAACGGCCGCGGCGGCGGACCGGCGGCGGCAGGTCTTCCTGCGATTTCGCGGCTTCCAGCCGCGCTTCCTCCTCGCGCCGACGCTGCCGCTCACGCTGCAGTTCCAGTTCCTCGATCACGCGCAGATGCAGCGCCTGGGCGAGCATGGCGCGATAGATCGGATGGATGCCGGCGTGGCCGAGCGCGGTCCACAACTGGTCCTTGTCGGCGCCGTGGGCGTAGACCGAGACGCGCTCGAAATCGGTCAGCTCCGGCGCCTTGTCGGCGCGGACGATCGCCACGAATTCGCTGAAATCCATCTCGCCTCCGAAGCTGCGGCGATGCCGCGGTTCACCCTCAGTCCGACTCCCACCACATCAGGAATTCGTGCCACAGACGCTTG
Organism: Lysobacteraceae bacterium; assembly: GCA_044345955.1. GTDB lineage: Bacteria > Pseudomonadota > Gammaproteobacteria > Xanthomonadales > Xanthomonadaceae > Lysobacter_I. Next base: position 4,887 of record JBIJAD010000025.1, on the reverse strand, counting down.
AAGAAGCCGGCTTCGGGCACGCCCTCGATCGCCACCAGCGGCGCCTCGATCACGACCTTGCCGTCGAGCAGGACGCGCACGGTGCCGACCGGCTGGCCGGCACGGACCGGCGCGATCAGGGTCTTGGGCACGTCCATCTGCGGCTTGAGATCGCGATAGCGGCCGCGCGGGGTGCTGACCAGCAGCGGCTGCTCCAGCCCGAGCTTCACCTGATTCTCGGTGCCCTTCCACAGCTTGTGGGTGGCGATCACGGTGTCGGCCTGATACAGGCGATGGGTTTCGTGGAAACGGAACCCCCAGTTGAGCAGCGCCTGCGAATCGTTCATCCGCTCGTCGTCGCTGGCGGCGTGCATCACCACGGTGATCAGACGCTGGTCGCCGCGCTTGGCCGAGGCCATCAGGCACCAGCCGGCGCCGGAGTGATGGCCGGTCTTGATCCCGTCCACCGACTCGTCGCGCCACAGCAGGCGATTGCGGTTGGGCTGGGTGATCGGACCGACCGTGAATTCGCGGATCTTGTTGAAGGCGTACTGCTGCGGGTAGTCGCGGATCATCGCGCGGCCGAGCAGGGCCAGATCGCGCGCGCTGGAGACATGGCCTTCGGCCGGCAGGCCGGTGGCGTTGACGAAGCGGGTGTTCTTCAGGCCGAGACGCTTCGCGTAATCGTTCATCAGGGTGGCGAAGGCGGCCTCGGTGCCGGCGATGTGCTCGGCCAGCGCGATCGCGGCGTCGTTGCCGGACTGCACCGCCATGCCTTTCTCCATCGCGTCCAGCGGCGCGGTCTTGTTGACCTCGAAACCGCTGTAGCTGCCTTCGGTGGCGGCGCCGCCGGTGCGCCAGGCGTTCTCGCTCATCATCACCTTGTCGTCGGCCTTGATCCGGCCGGCCTGCAGCTCGGCGGCGACGACGTAGGAGGTCATGACCTTGGTGATGCTGGCCGGTTCCAGCGGGAGATCGATGTTCTCGCCGGCGAGGATCTTGCCGGTCGCCTCGTCCATCACCAGCCAGGCCTTGGCGGTGGCGGGCTTCGGCGCGTCGGGAATGGCCAGCGGCGGTGGCGCGGGCTTCGCGGTCGGTGCGGGCGCGGTCTGCGCCAGTGCCCATCCGGCCGCCGCGACCGCGACGGCGACGAGCGCGGCGGACTTCACGGCGGACTTCACGGTGGATGAAATCCCGCTGGCAATCGCCGGCAGCCCTCCCGCGTTGTGCCGACGGATCCCCTGCCGCTGTTTCGCCCACCACGTCTTCATCGAATCTGTTGCTCCGGACAATCGCGACGTCGAGGGTCGCGAGAAAGAAATTCAGGCCGCGTATTCTGCGGGAAAACGCACGGCATGCCGAGCCGCGCGCGCGACGGACTCACTCGCGCACGATCTGCGGCTGCGCGAAGCCCAGATCGGCGGCGCGTGCGGAAAGTTCCTCGACCCGCTCCGTCGGCACCGGGCCCAGCCGCAACCGCCACACCGGCTGGCCGTTGACTACCGCCTCGTCGATCCGGAGATCACCGATCGCGGCCTCGGCCACCCGGTCGCGGGCGCGCTCGGCGTTTTCGCGGGTGGTGAAGGCGGCCAGTTGCAGCAGCACCGAGCTGCCTGCGGCCGCCGCCGGCGCCGCCGGCACGGCAGCGGGCGCCACCGCGACCGCGGTGGTCGGCCCGTTGGCGGCCGGCCCGTTCACGAACCGGATCCCGCGTTCCCGCATCCAGCGCTCGAATTCGTCGGCGCGCACCGAGGTATCCGGCACCGTCGCCACCACCACCGGCGGCTCGGGCTCGGCCGCGGGCTTGCGGCGCCCGGCGTAGCGGGGGGCGCCTTCGTCGCCCGGCATCAGGGCGCGCACTTCCACCCGCGTCGTGCCCTGCTTGATGAAGCCGAGCTTGGTCGCGGCGGCATAACTCAGATCGATGATGCGGTTGGCATGGAACGGGCCGCGGTCGTTGACCCGCACCACCACCGACTTGCCGTTGGCCAGATTGGTCACGCGCACGTAGCTCGGCAGCGGCAGGCTCTTGTGCGCCGCAGTGAAGGCGTACATGTCGTAGACCTCCTGATTGGAGGTCAGGCGGCCGTGGAATTTGCGGCCGTAGAAGGACGCCATGCCCTCCTCGACGTAACCCTCGGCGGTGTCCATCACCCGGTAGGTGCGACCGAGCACCGAATAGGTGCGGTTGCCGTAGCGCGAGCGCGGCTCGGCCTTGACCTCGGGTTCGGGGATCGCGTCCACGTCGGGCACGTAGTCCGGCGCGCTGTCGGGGACATGCGGCGCATACAACCCGCCGGCGACGTAATCGCCGCGTTTGGACGGGTCTTCCTGGGCCGGCGGATAGGGCGAGCGCTTCGGCGCGTCGGCGTCGGCGACGTGCGCCGGCGGCTCGGGCGCGGGTTCGGCTGTCGGCGGCGCTTCGGCGCGGCGCGGCGCGCTGCCGCAGGCGGCGAGCGTGGACGCCAGCAACGCCAACGCCAGCGCGCGCACCGGCGCACTCGCGATCACGGCTGCACCCCGGCGCGGATCGCCTGCGCCAACTGGTGCACCGCCAGCGCGTACATCGGCGAGCGGTTGTAGCGGGTGATGACGTAGTAATTGCGATAGCCCAGCCAGTACTCGCGGCTGGCGTCGCCATCGAGGCCGACCACGGTCGCGCCCTCGTCGGCCGGATCGCCCGGCAGCGGTTCGCCCGGCTGCGGGCGATAGCCGCGCTCGGCCAGCGCCGACAGCGGATGCACGGGTTCGAGGTTCTCCGGCACGAACTCGGCGACGCCCGGCGCCAGGCTGGCGCGGGCCACCACCGGCGCGTCCGGCTTCCAGCCGTGGATCACGAAATAGTTGGCGATCGAGGCGAACACGTCCGGGATGTGCGTGAGCAGGTCGCGGCGGCCGTCGCGGTCGCCGTCCTTCGCCCACAGCCGATAGCTGGACGGCATGAACTGGCCCATGCCCATCGCTCCGGCGTAGCTGCCCTTCAGTTCCAGGATGTCGAGCTGCGGCTCCTGCGCGGTCAGCGCGAACAACTGCGCCAGCTCGCCGGCGAAGAACGGCGCGCGCCGCGGATGATCGAAGGCCAGGGTGTAGAGCGCATCGATCACCCGGAAATTGCCGGTGATCCGGCCGTAGCTGGTTTCCACGCCGATGATCGCGACGATGTACTCGGCCGGCACGCCGCTCTCGGCCGCGACCCGCTCCAGCGCCTCGCGGTGCTGCGCGTAGAAGGCACGGCCGCCGGCGATGCGGTTGTCGTTGAGGAAGATCGGGCGGTAGTCGCGCCAGGGTTTCACCGCCTCGGCCGGGCGGGTGATGGCGTCGATGATGCTCTGCTTGTACTCGGCCTCGGCCAGCACGCCGCGGATGCGCTCGCGCGGGATGCCGTAGGTCGTCGCGGTGTATTCGACGAAGGCGTCGATGCGCTGCTCGCGCGGAATCGCCGGGTCGGTGACGGAGGGCGGCGCCACCGGGCGCTCCTGCGGCTGCGGCACCCGCGGCAGCAGCGGCGCGGGCGGCGGGACCGGGGCTTCGGCCACCGGCGTGGGGGCTTCGACCACGGTCGCGGGCTTGGGCGGCGGCGTCTGGGTGGCGCAGGCGGCCAGGCAGAGCCCGACCGCGATCGTGGCCGCACGGGGCATGTCACGTAAAATCAATGGCTTGCGCCTCGTTTTGTCGATCGTCGGCGAGAGCGTAGCACGTGGCCGGGGGACGACCCACCGCAGCCGTTCAGCCTCGGCATCGGGCCCGCATCGCCGGCCGGGCCTCGGCTATGCTGGCCGGCCTCTTCCGACCGCCCACCCATGCCCCACACCATCCCCACCACCGAGCTGTTCCTGATCGCGATGGTCATCATCTTCGCGGTCCCGTATCTGATCTGGCGGCTGGGGCGGACCGACTATTTCGCGCCGCTGGTGGTGGTGCAGATCGTCACCGGCATCCTGCTCGGGCCAGGGGTACTGGGTGCGATCTTTCCGGAGTATTACCAGTTCATCTTCACCCGGGACGTGATCCAGTCGCTCAACGGCGTGGCCTGGTGGGCGGTGATGCTGTTCGTGTGGCTGGCCGGCATCGAGTTGGACCTCGGCGAAGCCTGGAAGCAGCGGCGCGAGAGCACGGTCACGGCCGGCATGGCCCTGGGCATGCCGCTGCTGTTCGGCGGCGCGGCGGCACTGGTGCTGCTGCAGTTCGACGGCTGGATCGGGCCGAAGGCGCACGACTGGCAGTTCGTGCTCGGCATCGGCATGGCCGCGGCGGTGACCGCGCTGCCGATCCTGGTGCTGTTGATGGAGAAGATGCAGATCCTGCGCCAGCCGTTGGGGCAGCGCATCCTGCGCTACGCCAGCCTCGACGACATCGCGATCTGGGCGGTGCTGGCGATCGTGGTGATGGACTGGATGCGACTGGAGCGGCAGGCGATCTTCCTCGCTCTGTTCATCCCCGCCTGCTGGGCGTTCCGCAGGTTCATGCTGCGGCTGCCGGAGAGCGACCGCTGGTACATCGCCCTGGTCTGGCTCGCGCTTGTGTCCTTCGGCGCAGATTGGTGCGGCCTGCACTACATGGTCGGCGCCTTCCTCGCCGGCGTGGTCATGGACCATCACTGGTTCGACCAGAAGAAACTCGACGCGCTGCGCCACAACGTCCTGCTGATCCTGATGCCGGTGTTCTTCCTCAGCACCGGCCTGCGCACGGACTGGGAGGTCGGCGGCGCGGCGGTGTTCCTCGGCGCGGCGTTCCTGCTCGCGATGCAGATCGCCGGCAAGCAGGCCGGCGTGCGTCTGGCCGGACGGATCCTCAAATGGCAGCCAGGCGAGGCCTCGATCATCGCCTGGCTGCTGCAGACCAAGGCGCTGATCGAGATCATCTTCGCCACCGTGCTGCTGGACAAGGGCATCATCACCAACAGCACCT
>JBIJAD010000076.1:0-12988 GCA_044345955.1 Lysobacteraceae bacterium | reverse complement strand
CCATGCTGACCGTACCGATCGTCACCCCGAAACTGAAGCGCATGCGCGAACTGATCGGACGCGGCGCCTGACCCTCGACGGAGTTTTCATGCCCTACCGCAGCCCCTCACGTTTCCTGCGCGATCTCGCGCTGCCGCTGCTGCTGGGGGCGCTCGCCCCGCTGGCCGCCTCCGCCGCCGAGCGGGCGACCCTGACGCCGCCCTGGCGCGCCGGCGAAACCCTGGTCTACGACACCGAATCCGTGTTCCGTGAAGGCGCGGGCCGGGAGCGCAGCGTCCGCCGGGTGACCGATCGCAGCGAACTGCGGACGGAGGCCGTCGGCCGCGACGGTACGCTGCTGACCTGGACCACCCGCAACAGCCGGGTCGAAACGGTCGAAGGCGATCGGGTGATCGCCGACATCATCGCCACGATGACCGATGCCTACGACGGCTACGTCGCCGGCATGGCACTCGACCGCGACGGCCGCTATCGCGGGCTGCACGACATCGCCGGGGTCACGGCCAAACTGCGCGAGGTGATGGCGCCCGCGTTCGAACAGAATCTGCAGCGGCTGATCGGCCCGATCGATCCCAAACTGTCGAAATACGATCGCGAGGACGCGCTGGCGCAGATGCGCGTCCGGGTCCAGGAGGTGCTCGACCAGACCCTCGCCCCGGCCAGCGTCGAAGCGATGATGTCGAGCCAGATCCGTCCGTTGACCGCATTCGCCGGCAAGACCCTGACCGCAGGCCGCACCTATCGCGACCGCGAACCGCTGCGCGCCGAGCTCGACGGGCGTGCGGTGCCGGCGAGGCGCGAGTACACGCTGTCGATCGATCGCGAGGATCCGAATCTCGCCCGCATCCGTTGGACCCACACGCTCGACCCCAAGGGCGATGCCGAGGCGCTGTGGGCGCTGGCCGACGCCTACGGCGGCGGCGGCGACGATGAGGACGCGCGCCGCGGGCGTCCGCGCGATCTGCAGATGCGCGAAGAAGGTTCGCTGCTGTTCCGACGCGACAACGGTGTGGTCGTCCTGTTGGAAGTCGTGACCGCGAGCCGCTATGGCGACCGCCACGACGAGGAGCGGCGCATGCGCATGCGCCTGTACGGCACCGCGCGCACCTGGGCGCAGGAAGAGGCCGCGCGCGGGCCCTGAGCGGATGGCCATGGTGCGGATCGTCGCCGTGTCGCTGCTGCTCTGCGCCTGCGCCGCGCCGGCCGAGGCGCGCACCGTCTACCGCTGCGTGCGCGACGGCACGGTCAGCCTCTCGACCGCACCCGAACCCGGCTCGAAATGCGAGCCGAAACAGATCGACGACAACGCCGTGCAGAGCCCGAACCTGTGGGGCGAAATGGGCGTGTTCAGCGGCACGCTGTACGAACGCGAGCAGGACGGCAAGCTGGTCTACGGCACCCGCAATCTGCCCGGGTCACGGGTCTATCTGCGCTTCACCGTGGTCACGCCCGAAGGCGAACCCGCGCACGAGGGCATGGGCAAGGCCGACAATCCGCGGCTGGACCGCCACGCCGCGCTGTTCCGCGCCGCGGCGAAGAAGACCGGCGTCGAGGACGCCTGGCTGCGCGCGATCGCGCATGCCGAAAGCGGCTTCGACGAAAAGGCGGTCTCGCCCAAGGGCGCGACGGGCGTCATGCAGTTGATGCCCGACGTGGCGCGGGAATACGGCGTCACCGATCCGTTCTCACCGGCGCAGTCGATCGAGGCCGGCGCGCGTCATTTCCGCATGCTGCTCAAGCGCTACCGCAACGACCACACGCTCGCGATCGCCGCCTACAACGCCGGCATGGGCGCGGTCGCGCGCTTCGACGGCGTGCCGCCGTACAAGGAAACCCGGACCTATCTGGAAAAGGTCCAGTTGCTGTATCGCGCCTACCGCGCGGCACTGTCGCCGCCGCCGCTGCGCCCGGCGGATGCGACGCCCGTCACCGACCGCCTGCGCACCACCCTGCCATGACGCGCGGAGCGCGGGCGAACCCGGCATACTGTGCGCATGGCACGTGATCTGAAACTGATCGGCTTCGACGCCGACGACACCCTCTGGCGCAGCGAGGACTACTACCGCGACGCGCAGGGCGAATTCGAGCGCATCGTCGGCGGCTACGTCGATCTGGACGACGCCCACGACCGCCTGTACGCGGTCGAGAAACAGAACATCGCCCTGTTCGGCTACGGCGCCAAGGGCATGACCCTGTCGATGATCGAGGCCGCGATCGCGATCACCGAGGAACGCATCTCCGCGCGCGACCTGCACCGGATCGTCGAACTGGGCAAGGCGGTGCTGCAGCATCCGGTCGAGCTGCTGCCGGGTATCCGCGCGGCGGTGGAGGAGATCGCCCGCGAGCATCCGGTGGTGCTGATCACCAAGGGCGATCTGTTCCATCAGGAGGCCAAGGTGCGCGAATCGGGCCTGTCGGAACTGTTCCGGCGGATCGAGATCGTCAGCGAGAAGGACGCGCCGACCTATGCCCGGCTGCTGGCCGAATTCGGCCTGGCGCCGGAGCAGTTCGCGATGATCGGCAACTCGCTGCGCTCGGATATCGTGCCGGTGCTGGAACTCGGCGGCTGCGGCGTGCACATGCCCTATCACGTGACCTGGGCGCACGAGAACGAGACCGCCCCGCCGACCGCGATCGAGCGCCTGCGCAGCGTCGACGGCCCCGCCGGACTGCCGGCCGCGGTGCGCTCGCTGGCGGCGGGCTGAACGCGGCGGCACCCGCCGGCCGGGTTAAAAGCCCGTTCACCGCGACGGGGGCATCGTCGCTGCGCACCGCCTCCCGCGGTTTCCGGAGACTCCCATGACCCTCGCCCGCTGGCTCGCCCCCGTCGCCCTCGCCGCAGCGCTCGGTGCCGGCGCCCTGTTTCCCGCCCCCGCACGCGCCGGCGACGACGTCGTCCGCGTGATCGTCGATCTGGCCGATGTCGTGTTCCGCAACGGTTCCCCGTACTACCGCCACGGCGGCTACCACTACGACGACCGCCTGATCGTCGAACGCGACCGCCGCGGTCGCCCGGTCTACTACCGCTACCTGCCGCGCGATGCCTATCGCTCCGGCCCGCCCTACGGCAACGCCTACGGCTACCACCGCAACCGCGACCACTTGATCCGCGACGGCTTCGTCCGCGACCCCTGGGGCCGCTACAGCCGCCAGCGCTGCGACAGCCGCGGCCGTTGCAAGGTCGAGTACTACGATCCGCGTTACGACCGCCGCAACGATTACGGCTACGGCTACGGCCGCCATCGCGATCGCGATCGCGATCGCTACTGGGACGGCCGGCGCTGGCGCGACCACGACGACGACTGAACCCCGGTCGTTCGCCTCCCCGCGCCGCGGCCCGTCCGCGGCGCGTCCATTTCCGGGACCATTTCCGGAACCGCGTTCGCTGGACGCGGCGACCGGCCCGCACCATCATCCAGCCCTGTCCCGACCGCTTCCCCCGGAGCCCGCCATGCGCCGATTCGCCGCCGCCACCCTCCTCGCCTTCGGTCTCGCTGCCGGCACCGCCCAGGCCCAGGATTTCAGCCTCGGCTGGAACCCGCGCAGCGGCGATGTCTGGGTGGATGTCTGGCTCGGCGACATGAACCGCTACGGCAGCCGCTACCGCGATCCCTTCGTCGACGAACTGGTGCGCTACCACGGTGCGCCGCGCGATCTGGTGGTCGACCTGCTGGCCCGGCGCTGGGCGCCCGGCGACATCTACTTCGCCTGCGCGCTGGCGAAACTGGTCGGACGCCCCTGCCGTTACGTGGTCGACATCTGGGAACGCGACCACGCCCAGGGCTGGGGCGCGATCGCCAAGCGCCTCGGGATCAAGCCCGGCTCGCCGCAGTTCCACCAGCTCAAGCGCGGCATGGTGCCGAGCTACGACCGCTGGGGCCGGCCGATCGAACTCGACGCGCAACTGCAGCGCGACTTCCCCGGTCGCGGCCGCGGCGGTCCTAAGCAGGGCGGCGGACAGGGCGGCAAACCCGACCATGCCGGTCACGGTGGCAAACCCGAGCAAGGCGGCGGCCGCGGCAACAGCGGCAAGGGCGGTCAGGGTCCCGGCAACAGCGGCGGGAAGGGCAACCAGGGCAAAGGCAAGGACAAGGACTGAGTCATGAGCGCCGTGAATGCCGCGCATGTCGCGCATCGCGGCGGCTGCCACTGCCGGCGCGTGCGTTTCGAGATCGACGCGCCGGCGGTGCTCGACGCGCTCGACTGCAACTGCTCGATGTGCCGGATGACCGGGTTCCTGCATCTGATCGTGCCGGCCTCCCGGTTTCGTCTCATCGCAGGCGAGAGCGAGCTGAGCGAATACCGTTTCAACACCGGCACCGCGCGCCACTTGTTCTGCCGCCACTGCGGGATCAAGGCCTTCTACGTCCCGCGCAGCCATCCCGACGGCTGGAGCGTCAACGCCCGCTGCCTCGATCCGGGCACTGTCGCGGAACTGCGCATCACCCCTTTCGACGACAACGATCGCGACGCCGCCACGGCGACGATCGCGCATCTGTCGAAGGACTGAGCCTCGCGGCTATCGCGTCGTCGCGCGGCAGTCGCTGATCGCGATGTTGTAGGGGATGTACAGCAGCAGTTCCGCGGCCGAGGCCCGCTCCCATTCCACGCGGCTGTTGAGGCCCTCGATCTCGATCCTGCAGTCCAGCGCCATCGTTTCCAGCAGTTTCCTCGAGTCCTTCGCGATCGCCTCGATCAGTTCGTAGCGGAACCGCTCCGGCCGGTTCATCACCAGCGAGGTGTCGCCGCGGATCTCGATCTCGGTGCGCCCGACCTTCGTCGCGTTGCGGACGAATCTGCGCATGTCGGCGATGATCGCGTCGGCCTTCGACGGATCGCCGCCCACGCCGACCCGGACCTGCAGCGTGACCATGCTGGTGTCCGCGCGCTTGCCCTCGTCCTGCACATCGACCCGGTAGTTGTCGCGCGTGAGCGTCGTCCGCACTTCATCCTGATGCAGCAGGGAGTAGCGATTGCCCGCGGCGGCGATCAACTGCGCGATGGTCTCGTGGATCTCGCGCCGGCGCATCGCCTCGTCGCGGCTGTCGTTGGTGAGCACGATGCTCTGCAGCAGAAAGTCGCCGGGCTTGGTCAGCGACACCGCGGGGGTATCGAGCAGATCGCGGTAGCCGATCCTGGAGCCGGTGACCACCACGGTATCGAGCGCCTCGTCGCCGCTGTCCTGCGCCGCGACCGGCATCGACGGCAGCAGTGCGGCCGTTGCCGCGAGCGAGCACAGGGCGAAGACAGATCGGATGGCCATCGGGGCTCCCCTTCGTTTCGGTTGAGGTCCAGCATGCCGTCCGCGGGGACATCCACACAAGCCTGATGCGGAACCTGCGGGCGCTTGATCCCGGTCATCGCCGCACAGGCCCGGCGCAGGAAAGCTGTCCGCAGCTTCCAGGAGACCCGTGCCATGCTCCCTTTCCGCCTCCGCCCGACGCTGCTTGCACCCGCCGCGTTCGCACCCGCACTTGCCGCCTGCGCCTGTGCGCAGGCCGCCAACCCGCTCGCGATCGAATGGAATCTGCGCGCCCGCCACGAGCATGTCGAGGATGCCGCCTTCGCCCGCGATGCCGATGCCACCACCCTGCGCCTGCGCCTCGGCCTGCGCGCCGAGTTCGGCCACGGCTGGAGCGCGTCGATCGAGGGCGAGGGCATCGCCGACAGCGGCGACCGCCACAACAACGGCGCCAACGGGCGCACGGCCTATCCCGCGGTGATCGACCCCGACGGTGCCGAGCTGAACCAGGCGTGGGTCGGCTGGAAGCACGCGCGCTTCGGCGCCACCCTGGGGCGGCAGCGGCTGGTCTTCGACAATCAGCGCTGGGTCGGCGATGTCGGTTGGCGCCAGAACGAACAGACCTTCGACGCCGCGGCGCTGGACTTCAAGCCGAACGACGACTGGGCCCTGCGCTACGTCTGGGCCGACAAGGTGCACCGCATCTCCGGCGACGATGCGCGCGACCCGCTGGCGCGCGAACGCGACCTGTCCACGCATCTTTTCAACGTCGCGTACAAGCGCGGCAAGCAGCAGTGGACCGGTTATGCCTACCTGCACGACGACCGCGACGTGACCGCCGCATCCACCGCGACCTTCGGCCTGCGCTGGACCGGCAGCCATGCGGCCGAAGCGCTGACCTGGGGCTGGACCGCGGAGTACGCGCGCCAGCGCGAACACGCCGGCAATCCGCGCGATGTCTCCCACGCCTACTGGCTGCTGGAACCCACGCTGCAGGCGAAGGGCGTGACCTATCGGGTTGGCTGGGAGCATCTGGGCGGCGACGGCGCGCACGCGCTGCAGACGCCGCTGGCGACCCTGCACGCCTTCAACGGCTGGGCCGACAAGTTCCTGGTCACGCCCGCGGGCGGTATCGAGGACCTCTACATCGGCGCCGGCGGCAAGGCCGGCAAGTTCACCTGGGCGGCGACGTATCACGACTACCGCCCAGACACCGCCTTCGCCGGCATTGACCGTTACGGCCGCGAACTGGACCTTTCGCTCTCCCGCCCGCTGTGGCAGGACTGGACCGGCCTGCTCAAGTTCGCCGACTATCGGGCCGACGATTTCGCCCGCGACACCCGCAAGGTCTGGCTGCAGGTGGAATACAAGGGCAAGTGGGTGCCGTAGCCGCAACGGCGCGGTCGCCGGGCACGAACGCGCCGGCGCCTCGATCATCGTCCCTCGCACGGCCGCGTCACGCGCGATGGCAGGGCGTCGGCGCGGCGAGATCATCCAGGATCGGACAATCGGGACGGTCGTCGCCGTGGCAGCGTTCGGCGAGGTCGCGCAGGGTGCGGCGCATCGCCTCCATTTCCGCGATCTTCGCGTCGAGGTCGTCGATGTGCTGCAGCGCCAGCGTCTTCACTTCGGCGCTGGCGCGATCGCGGTCGTCCCACAGTCCGAGCAGTTGCGCGATCTCCTTCATCGCGAAGCCGAGACCGCGGGCGCGCTTGATGAAGCGGATGCGGTGCAGATCGCTGTCGTCGTAGATGCGGTAGCCGGCGAAGGTGCGACCGGCCGTCGGCAGCAGACCGATCGCCTCGTAATGCCGGATCATCTTGGCGCTGACGCCGGTGCGCTTCGCGGCTTCGCCGATGTTGTGCAGACCGCGGCTGCGGGCTTCGGCCAGTTCGGGGCGTGGCGCGTGTCTGGGCATGGGCGTGATTCCATCAGGCGCCGCGCGGCGCCCAGCGCCGCAGCAGCAGGGTATTGGCGACGACGCTCACCGAGGAGAACGCCATCGCGGCGCCGGCGATCACCGGATCGAGCAGGCCGAGGGCGGCCAGCGGGATGCCGACGACGTTGTAGGCGAAGGCCCAGAACAGGTTCTGGCGGATCTTGCGCACGGTGCGGCGCGAGATGTCCAGCGCGTCGGCGACCAGGCCGGGATCCGGACGCATCAGGGTGATGCCGGCGGCATGCATCGCCACGTCGGTGCCGCTGCCCATCGCGATGCCGACATCGGCGGCGGCCAGCGCCGGCGCGTCGTTGATGCCGTCGCCGACCATCGCCACCGGGCCGCCCGCGGCCAGTGCGCGCACCGCATCGGCCTTCTGCTCCGGCAGCACGTTCGCGCGCACATCGTCGATGCCGAGCGCATCGGCCACCGCCTGCGCGGCACCGGCGTTGTCGCCGGAGATCATCGCCGTGCGCAACCCGCGCGCGCGCAGGCGCGCGATCGCCGCGGCCGCGCCCGGTCGCGGGCGGTCGCGGAACGCGAGCAACCCGAGCAGCCCGCCGCCGCCTTCGCGTGCCTCGGCCAGCCACGACACGGTCGCACCGGCGCCGGCCAGGGCCTCGGCACGGGTCGCGAACGCGCCGGTGTCGATGCCGGCCTCGGCCAGCATGCGCGCGCTGCCGAGCAGCAGTGCGCGGCCTTCGACCGTACCGCGCAGGCCGCGGCCGGGCACCGCGCGCAGCTCGCTGGCGACCGGCCGCGGCGCATCGCCGTGTGCGACCAGCACCGCCTTCGCCAGCGGGTGTTCGCTGCCCGTCTGCAGCGCGGCCGCGAGCGCGAGCAGCCCGGCCTCGTCGCCGTCGAGCGCCAGCAACGTCTCCAGCGCCGGGCGGCCTTCGGTGAGCGTACCGGTCTTGTCGAACGCCACCGTGCGCACGGTATGCGCATGCTCCAGCGCTTCGGCGTCCTTGATCAGGATGCCTGCGCGCGCGGCGACGCCGGTGCCGGCCATCACCGCGGTCGGCGTCGCCAGACCCAGCGCGCACGGGCAGGCGATCACCAGCACCGCGACCGCGTTGAGCACGGCCTGATCCCAGTCGCCGCCGATCAGGCCCCAGACCAGCAGGGTCAGCAGCGCGAAGACGACCACCACCGGCACGAACACCGCGCTCACCTTGTCCACCAGGCGCTGGATCGGGGCCTTCGCCGCCTGCGCGTCCTCGACCAGGCGCACGATCCGCGCCAGCACGCTCTCGGCGCCGACCGCATGCGTGCGCACTGCGACCAGCCCCTCGCCGTTGACCGCGCCGCCGGTGACGAGATCGCCGATCTGCTTGGCCACCGGCAGCGATTCGCCGGTGATCAGCGACTCGTCGGCGTGGGTGCGGCCCTCGATCAGTTCGCCGTCGACCGGGAAGCGATCACCCGGACGCACGATCACCACATCGCCCACCCGCACCTCGGCGACCGTCACCTCGCGTTCGCCGCCGTCGGCATCGCGCACCCGCGCCCGCGCCGGGCGCAGCGCCTGCAGCGCGCGGATCGCTTCGGTGGTCTGGCGCTTGGCGCGCGCCTCCAGCCATTTGCCGAGCAGGATCAGCGCGATCACGACCGCCGCGGCCTCGAAATACAGCGGTCGCCCGCCGTGGTGCGGCGCCGGCTGCAGCAGGTGGTACACGCTGAGCCCGTAGGCCGCGGTGGTGCCCAGCGCGACCAGCAGATCCATGTTGCCGGTACGCGCCTTCAGCGCACTCCAGGCGGCGCGATAGAAGCGCGCGCCCAGCCAGAACTGCACCGGCGTCGCCAGCGCCCACTGCAGCCAGTCCGGAGGCATGCGCTGGATGCCGAAGGGATGCAGCAGCATCGGCACCACCAGCGGCACGGTCAGTGCGATCGCGATCAGCAGATGCACGGTCTCGCGGCCCGGGCGCTTCGACGGCGGCACCTCGGGGCCGGCCGACGCCACATGCAGGCGGGCGCCGTAACCGGCAGCCTCGACCGCGGCGATGAGACGCGCGGTCATCGCCTCGACATCGGTCGCGAGCACGGTCGCGTCGGCGCGCTCGGTCGCCGGATTGACGCTGGCCACAGACACTCCGGGCACCGCGCGGAGCGCGCGCTCGACCCGGCCGACGCAGCTCGCGCAGGTCATGCCTTCGATGTCCAGCGCGATCGCGGTGGTCGCGGCGGTGTAGCCGGCGTCGGCCACCGCGGCGACCAGGGTCGCGGCATCCACGCCGCGGGCACGGACATCGGCCCGCTCGGTCGCGGCGTTGACGTCGGCGCCTTCGACGCCGGGCACCGCGCGCAGCGCGCGTTCGACCCGGCCGGCACAGGCGGTGCAGGTCATGCCCAGCACCGGGAAACGCAGGTCGTCGGCAACGGGCGGCGCAGGGTTCGTCGAAAGCGGAGTATCGGGAGCCATGGGACGCACCTCGGGAGAAGTACGGGCACCTTCGGGCCTGCCATCATGGCAAGGTCAAGCGCGGACGGCACCCCGCCGCCGGCCTTGACCTTGCCCGCGGGGGAAGCCGCAGCCTGTCGCTGCCGGCATCCCCGCCGGCCCACCGGGAGACCCCCCCATGCGTTTCGATGTCCAGGGCATGCACTGCGGACACTGCGTCCGCGCCATCACCCGCGCCGTGCAGGCGCTCGACCCCGCGGCGCGGGTCGAGATCGACCTGCCGGCCGGCAAGGTCGAGGTCGCCTCCACCCTCGACCCGGCCACGGTCGCGGCCGCGATCGCCGCCGAAGGCTACACCGCGACCGCGGCGGCCTGAGTGCCTGTTTGATATCTCCGCATGCAGCGCGTTGCGTCGCAGCGGCCCGCCGCGCCGACGCTCAGCGCCGGCGCCGTGCGGCCCCGCCCAGCGTCACCATCAACCCGGGCACGAACAGCAGCGCACCTAACACCAGCGCCACCAGCGGCTGCGCCCGGGTGCGGTACACCCGCTCGCCGTCGCGCACGACCCGCGTGCAACTGTCGAACAGATGACTGGCGACGACCTCGATCCGGTCGCCGCGCTTCAACTTCGCATGCGCATCGGAATCGACATGGCAGTACGTCAGCTCGCCGCCGGAGATCTTCACCTCGTAGGTCGTCTCGCCCTCCATGTCCGACCAGGTGGACAACGATTCCACCACCGAGGCCTGCCGTCGCGGCGGCGCGAAGTAATCGACGATCAGCGCCAGACCGCCGAGCAGGAAAACGAGTGGAACCAGCCGGTGCAGCATGCGACCCCCTGATCGATGTCGTCGTGCGATGTCGTCGTGCGATGTCGTCGTGCGACATCCAAGCGCCGTCCCGCAAGCTCAATCCGCCGCTTCGGGCGCCGCGAACGCCTTGCTGTAACGGCCGGACGGGTCGAAACAGCAGACCCTGCGCTTTCCGGATGCGAGCATCTCGCAAGCATCGCGCACCCGTTTGGCACGCGTCGCGGCCTGCTTCGCCGACACGACCCAGTGGATCCAGTCGACGCGCGCGATCGTGGTGGTCGCATCCCAGATCGCCCGCGCCTCGGGCGCAGCCGCCAACGCATCGCGCAGGTCCGGCGGAACCTCCGGTTCGGGTTCCTGCGTCATCGGCGCGATCTCGAACACGGCGACATCGCCGAAGTCGGCACCCGCCGCATCGAGCAGCGCTCCGTCGATCCGCAGCCAGTGGCTCAACCGCCCGTCCGGTTCCAGCGTCGCCCGGAAATCGCACCCGTTCATGCGCCCTTCGACGCTGGTCCTGCCGCGCCGGGGCAGGGTCGCGCTCACGTCCCCGGGCAGGATCACGAACGCCCAACGCGCCACCCCGTCGGCGCGCGCCGGACGCAACAGCTTCGCTTCGAAGCGCGACATGGCGTCGTCCTGCGTCATCCCGAACCATCTCCGCGACCGCATCGCCCGAGTCTGGTCCCCGGCCCACGGACTGTCAACGCGATTCCATGCGGCACTGCGCGCCCGCGATCAATCGGCTTGTACGACATCCGCGGGCTCGAACCACTCGACCGCCTCCATCCGCACCCCGCGCAACGGCGCGGTCCGCAGGTGCGCCTCGTGACGCGGCGCGGCGAAATAACCGATCAGGATCGAACGCCGGCGCGCACCGGTCCGGTTGAGGCTGGCGGCATGCAGCAGATCGGCATCGAACAGCAGGATGTCGCCGGCGGCGCCCGAGAGCTGCACCGCGCGCGATTCGTCGTCGGGATCGTACGAAGACGCATCCGCCGCAGGCCGATGCGTGCCGGGGATCAATCGGGTCGCGCCGTTGTCGGGACCGTAATCGTCGAAGAACGCCAGCGCATTCACGGTATCGCCGGGACGCCGATCCGACAGATCGCGATGCAGCCCCTGATGCCCGCCGCCCGACAGCGGCTCGCGGCCCTCCACCTGCGCCAGGAAGAAGCGCTCGCCGATCAGCGCGCCCGCCGTCGCCACCACCTGCGGCATGCGGCACACCGCGCGCACCGTCGGATCCAGATCCAGCAGCGCATGCCGCCAGTCCGGTCCCCGCGGCGTCGGCCACGCCGACGACGGCCGCACCCCCGCATCGAACGCCGCGCGCAGAGCGTCCAGCCAGTCGCCGGGAATCGCCCCGCGCAGCAGCGCGTAGCCGTCCCGTTGCAGTTGGTCGTGATCGATCATGTGCCCCCGATGGCCGCTCCGCAGCGCATGCGCGGAGCCGCCCGAAGCATGCCGCAAAACGATATCCCGGTCGATGACGGGCGCATCGTGGAACCGCGCCTTGCCGCCTCATCGCACGGTGGGGTCGTACACATTGAGCAGTACGAGAGCCGCCAGCCCGAACAGGTTGGCCAGCATGTGCCCGGCCACGCACCCGCGCAGACTGCCGGTACGCTGATACGTCAGGCCCCAGATCAGCCCGACCATCAACAGCGCCGCGACCGCTTCCGGCTTGCGCAGCGGCAGCGAATGGATGCCCCAGATCAGGGGATGACTGAGCGCGAACCAGATCGACGAATACAGCAGGGCGGGCCATTTGCCCCACGGCGCCGTCGCGTCGATCAACAGACCGCGCCAGTACGACTCCTCGAACCACGGATTCACCAGCGCGAACGCCAGCCAGGCGACGATCAGCCCGCCGTCGGACAGCAGACGCCAGTGGCCGAGAAACCCGTGCAGCGACAGCAGACCCGCCGACACCGCGAGCACCGACCACCCCCACGCCCCGGACCCGCGCCGGAACCGACGCCATGCCCCTCCGGCATCCGGGTACGCACGCACCAACCAGGCGATCGCGCACCAGAACACCAGTATCGTCGGCACCCATGCCCATACGCCGATGAAGCGACCCGCCACCCACTGCACGCCCGCGCAGAGCCCGACCAGCACGAACGGCGAAAGCGCGAACCACGTCCTGCGTTCCGCATCGATCGGGTCAGGGCCACTGGACATGCTTCACCCACAGATCGGCCGTGAACCCGAGGACCAGACCCAGCGCAGCCGCGAACACGAAGCCTGAGGGCGGCGCCTGGAACAGCGCTGCCAGCGCGACCGCAAGCGCCACCCCGAGCACGGTCTGCGCGGCCAGCGAAAGCGATCGCTTCCTGTCGGCCGTGCCGAAGATCACGATGGTGCAGTAGGCCCCGAACAGGAACGCGGCCACGATCCCCTTGACCGCACGCCCATCCAGCACCTCGACCCGAACGTAAGCGAACAGCGCAAACAGCGCCCCGAACAGGATCACCCCGAGAATGGCCCAACGATTCATCGCCGTACGACCGCGATCGCGCCCCGGATCGGGGCATCCAGCCGAGTCTGATCGACATACGACAAAGCGGTCAATATCGCCCAAGGCA
>JBIJAD010000463.1:0-2784 GCA_044345955.1 Lysobacteraceae bacterium | reverse complement strand
TCTGGGTGGATCTGCCGTTCGTGCCCGGCGAGCCGCTGGGTGCGCTCGACGAAGCCGCCGCGCCGCTGCTGCCCGGCAGGTCGGAACGCGAGGACGCCGCATCCGCCAACGTCATCGCCTTCAGCGACCCGTTCCTCCGCCATCGCGCGCGCGTGCGCGCCCTGCGCGTGCTGATCGCCGACGACCATGCCGCCAACCGCATGGTGCTCGAAAGCCTGCTCGGCAAGGCCGGTCATCGCGTGACCAGCGTCGAGGATGGCGAAGCCGTGCTCGATCTGCTGTCGAGTTCGGAATACGACGTCGCCATCGTCGACCTGCACATGCCCGGCATTTCCGGTCTGGACATGCTGCATCAACTGCGAGTGATGGAGGCGGGCGCCGCGAGGAAAACTCCGGTGGTGGTGCTGAGCGCCGACGTGACTCCCGACTCGATCCGTCGCTGCGAGCAGGCCGGCGCCCGCGCATTCATCGCCAAGCCGGTATCGGCATCGCGGCTGCTGGATTGCCTCGCCGACATCGCGACCTCGCAGCGCGGTACCGGTGTCACGATGGTCCAGGCCGCGCGTCCCGAGATCAAGGTCGGCGACGACGCTTTCGATCCTTCGGTGCTGGAAGAACTGGTCTCGCTGGGAATGGGCGAGACCTTCATGGTCGAATTCGTCCGTCAATGCCTGCAGGATGCGGAGGGTTGCCTGTCGAACCTCAACAAGGAAGGCGCGGCCGGTCGCTGGGACATGGTCCGCGAGCAGGCGCACGCCCTGAAGGGCGTGGCCAGCAACCTGGGCCTGGTCCGGCTGCGCGATCTCGCGGGAGAGATCATGCGCATCCCGGAATGGCAGCTCGCGAAGGAATGGAACGTGCGTCTGTCCATGGTCAGGGAAGCTCTTGCGCAGGGAAGGTCGATCCTCGCTGCGCGCGGCGTGCACGATCGCGCGCGCGACAGCGGTTTCGACGGCGCCTCGTGATCAGGCCGCCGCGCTCTGCGCCACCCGCTGCTGGGCCTTGACGATCCGTTCCATCGTCCGCAACGACTTGTCGCCCAGCGCCAGCGCGGTGTCGACCCAGACTTCGGTGATCCCCATCAGTTCGTTGTAGCCGACAGGCTGCGCGATGTTGCGCACCGCGTTCAGCGCGAGATGGGCGTGCGATGCGCGCTGCTGCCTGCGGATCAGTTCTTCGACCGCGGCCGGGCCTTCGCCCTTCGGGACCAGTACGTCGACGATGCCCAGCGCGTGCATCTCGTCGCTGGTGTAGATCCTGCCTTCGAGGATGATCTTCTCGGCCAACTGCGGCGAGACCCGCTTGCACAGGAACGAGTAGGCGCCCATGCCCGGGAACAGTCCGAACACCACTTCGGGCAGGCCCATGTCGACCCCTTCTTCCGCGACGATGGTGTGGCAGGCGAGGGCGAGTTCGAGGCCGCCGCCGAGCGCATCGCCCTGGAGCAGCGCGATCGTGCGTACGTCGCCGCCGAGACCGGTATGGATGTGATACACGCCGTCGATGCAGCGACGTGCGTAGTCGAGGAGTTTCTGGCGATTGCCGTCGCGGATCAACTGCGCGAACAGGTCGAGATCGCCGCCGAGATTGAACACTTCCGCATCGGACGCGATTACCACATGACGCAATTCGCCGGGCTTGCGCTGTCCTTCGCGGAGCGTGATCGAGGTGAGATAGCTCCACATGTCCTCCATCAACGCGGTACGGAAGCAGGGGCGGGCGCCCCAGGCCGAATCGGCGTGCATGTACATCCAGTGAGCGGCATTGTTGGGCGTGGATTCGACGCGGATCGTCTCGTACTGAGAGGTGCGGAGCAGCTTTTCGACGTTGTTCATGGAGGTTCCCCAGGGATGAACGACATGCCGGCCGGGCGGTCCGGCATGCGGGATGGAGGATGAGAAGGCCCGGTTGCCGCCTGTATGCGCCGAAACAGTCGAAAGTTCAAGCCAAAAGACCCCGCAAGAACAAACAGGTCGGCCCGGGGGCCGACCTGTCTGAAGGGTACAAACTGCGAACTGCGTCCCGGATGCCGTGCCGGGAAAGATGGGGATGCCGGCTCAGCCCGAGGCTTGGTCGCGCAGCTCGCGACGCAGGATCTTGCCCACGTTGGTCTTGGGCAATTCGGTGCGGAACTCGACGTACTTCGGCTGCTTGTAGCCGGTGAGATTCTCGCGGGCGTGCGCCTTGACCTGCTCCGCGGTGAGGTTCGGATCCTTCTTCACGATCACGACCTTGACCGCTTCACCGGACTTGTCGTCGGTCACGCCCACCGCCGCGACCTCGAGTACGCCGGGCATCATCGCGATCACGTCCTCGACTTCGTTCGGATACACGTTGAAGCCGGAGACGAGGATCATGTCCTTCTTGCGGTCGACGATGTAGAAGAAACCCTTCTCGTCCATCTTCGCCATGTCGCCGGTGTGCAACCAGCCGTCGGCGTCGATGACATTGGCGGTTTCCTCGGGGCGCTGCCAATAGCCGCGCATGACCTGCGGCCCCTTGATGCACAACTCGCCGACCTCGCCGACGGGCAGGATCCGGCCTTCCTCGTCCTTGACGCAGGCATCGGTCGACGGCACCGGGAAGCCGATGGCGCCGTTGTATTCGGCCAGATCCATCGGGTTCATGCACGCCGCGGGCGAGGTCTCGGTCAGGCCGTAGGCTTCGACAAGGGTGCAGCCGGTGACCTGTTTCCAGCGTTCGGCGACCGCGCGCTGCACGGCCATGCCGCCGCCGAGGGTCAGGCGCAGATGCGAGAAATCGATCTTGTCGAAGCCCGGCGTG
>JBIJAD010000461.1:0-2801 GCA_044345955.1 Lysobacteraceae bacterium | reverse complement strand
CAGCATGCGGGTGTGGTGGTCGTGCGGATCGGCCTGGGCGAGCGGCGCGAAACGATCGGCGGCCAGGCGGGGGTTGCCTTCGATCAGCGCGATCAGCGCCTGGACGCGCTCGGCATCGCGTCCGCGCACGCCTCGGAGCGCTTCGCGCGCCTCCCCCGCCATCGCGACCGCCGCCGCCTCGGGCAGCAGTTGGCGCGCCAGTTGAAGGCGCTGCCACCAGGCGGCGACGAACCGCGGCTCTTCGCGCACGGCCGCGGCGTAGGCATCCAGAGCGGCCGGCGATTCGGCCCCCTGCAGACCGCGGCCGAACGCGCGCAGCGCCGCTTCCGACTCCGGCCACACGGTGCCCAACTCGCCATCCGCCGGCAGCAGACGCAATTCCGACAGTGCCGCGCGCAGGCCCGAAGCGCGCATGTCCGGACTCATGGCCGGCGTGTCCACGGCAGCCTGCCCGCCTTGTCCGGACAGCGCAAACGCGATCGAGATGCGGTCGCCGTCGCGCCGGAGTTGTCCGCTGAGCGCCCGACGAGCGCCCAGTTCGGCGATCACCCGCTGCGGATGCTGCGCCGCCGTGGCTTCGTCGAAGCCGAGCCGCAGCAGGGCGTTGTGCACTTGTCTGCGATCCGCGGACGACAGGTCGGTCGCCAACAGACTGCTGGTGATCAGGGCGGTGTATGCGCGGGCCAGATCGGCGTCGGCGGCATCGGCCCGCAGCGGCAGGACCAGAAGATCCAGGCCCGAAGCGGCCGCGACCGTCGCGACCCCGGGCGCGGCGGCCGCAGGCTCCCGGCGTTCGACCCACCACAGGCCGGCGACGACCGCCAGCACGATCGCCGCAACCGCGGCCAGGGTCGAGCGTTTCGGCGCCGCACGCGCGACCCGGCGCGCGTCGATCGCGGCGATCACCGCTTCCGCATCGCGCAGCCGACGCAGCGGATGCGGATCGAGCAGACGGCTGGTCAGGCGTTCCACCCAGGGGGCGATCTCGGGTCGCAGGCTGCGCAGCGGCGGCGGGCGGCGGAACTGGCGCCGGGCCAGCGACTCGGCCGCGGTGGCGTCCTCGAAGGGCCGACGTCCGCTGAGCATCTCGTGCAGGATCAGTCCCAGCGCGTAGAGGTCGCTGCGATGATCCACGGCCTCGCCGCGCGCCTGCTCCGGCGACAGATAATCCGGCGTACCGACCATCATCCCGGTGCCGGTGGCGCGCACCGAGTTGACCGAGCGGGCGACGCCGAAATCGCTGATGCAGACGTGGCCGTCCTCGCGCAGCAGCAGATTGCCGGGTTTGAGATCGCGATGCACGATGCCGCTGGCATGCGCCGCGGCCAGCCCTTTCGCGGCCTGGCGGGCGATCGACAGTGCCTCGTCCTGGGGCAGCGGTCCGCGGCCGTCCAGAGACTGCTCCAGCGAACGTCCCGGCACGTAGTCCATGCTGATGAGCCAGCGCTCGCCATCGGCGACGAGGTCGTGAATGCGAACCACGTGCGGCGAGGAGACCTGGCGCGCCAGCAGCAGTTCCTGACGGAAGCGCTCGAACGCTTCCGGGCGTGCCGCCAGTTCGGGGCGCAGCAGTTTCAGCGCGATGTCGATGCCCAGCCGCAGGTCGTGCGCGCGATACACCACGCCCATGCCACCGACCCCGAGCAGCGCCTCGATGCGGTAGCGATCCGCGATCACCTCGCCCGCCTTGAGCTCAGCGGCGGCGAATCGGCTCAGGGCGGTGGGCTCGTGGCGAATGACGGGGTTCTCCTGCGAGCGATCGGGCGGCAGCGGCAGCGTTCCGGGCGTCGACCAGCGCATGACGTGTCGGCGTCGGTCGATACGGCGCAGCGATCCGATCCCGCCTCCCTGCCGGCGCGTCCCCCAACGCCCCGATCGCTGAGTCCCTTTCGACGGCCTCATGCTAGCCGCCTCCAGTACGGTGCGGCAACCGCGCCGCAGGGCCTTCCGGAAGCATCGACCCGGATGCAGGATTCGATCCGCGCCAGGGTTTCGTCCAACCCGCGCGCGGCCAGCAGCAGCGATGCCTGCGCCGTGAAGGCGCCGAGGATGTCCTGGTCGAGGTCGGTGAAGGTCTTGCCGGCGACATCGCTGTCGGCGTACACGATGCCGAGCAGTCGTTCCCGATGCAGGATCGGCAGCGCCACCAGCGCGCAGAGGCCGCCGGCCACGATGCTCTGCCGGTCACGTGCCCAGGCATGCGCGGCCGGGTCTCCCAGCAACACCGGCCGGCACAGATGCGCGGCACGCGCGAGGGCACCGGTGGAGCCGGCGAAGTCGCGCCGTCCGGGCGCATCGGCCGCGATGCCGAAACAGGCCACCGTGGAGAACCCGCGGCCGGGATCGCCGGCGAGCACGAAGCCGCGTCGGCATTCCGCCAACTGCACGATGGCGGCCAGCAGGCCTGCGAGCAATGCTTCGCGGTCGGGCGCCTGGGCCAACCGACCCAGCCACACGCCGGAGGTCTGGCGGCGTTCTTCCGCGCGGGCGGCGAGCGAGGCCAGCTCGGCGGAATCGACCAGCCGGAATTCGCAGAACACGTCACCGAGCGAGAACCAGTCGCGATGGCGCAGGCCCTGGCGGGCGACCGGATGACCGCGGATGCGCACGCCATTGGTGCTGCCGAGATCCTCGATCCGCCAATGCTCGCCGTCGTGTCGCAGTGCGGCATGGCGTCGCGACACCGATGCATGCGAGATCACCACCGAGCAATCGTCGCCGCGCCCGAGCACGACCTCGCCCGCGGAAGGATCGATCACGCGCAGCAGCGCGGCCTGGTCCGGCAGATGGAAGCAGAGCGT
>JBIJAD010000460.1:0-2805 GCA_044345955.1 Lysobacteraceae bacterium | reverse complement strand
GAGTGGGGCGGCAAGATGCAGGACGACATCACCGATGCGACGCGCTGGGCGATAGAACAGGGCATCGCCGATCCCGCGCGCATCTGCCTCTACGGCGCCAGCTACGGCGGTTATGCCTCCTTGATGGGCGCCGTTCGCGAACCGACCTTGTACAGGTGCGTCGCCGGTTACGTCGGCGTGTACGACCTGCCGACCATGCATACCGATGGCGACATCCGCGAGCGCGCCTCCGGTCGTTCCTACCTCGCCGACTGGATCGGGCCGAGAGAGGAGGTGGCCCGGGTGTCGCCGAACCGTCTGGCCGAGCGGATCAAGGTCCCGGTCTTCCTCGCCGCGGGCGGCGAGGACGAGCGCGCGCCGATGGCCCACACCGAGATGATGGAGAAGGCTTTGCGCGCGGCGGGCGGATCGGTCGAGGCCCACTACTACCCGACCGAGGGGCATGGCTTCTACAACCCGGCCAATGAGCGCGATTACTACGGCAAATTGCTGAATTTCCTGCGCAGGCATCTCGACGGACGCGAGCCGGTGATCGCTTCCGCTCCGGGCAAGTGACCGACACGGCCAGACCGGAAGATCCCGCCGGGGCGGCGTCGATGCTGCCCCGACGGTGTCGCCGGACGGAGGGCCGGGCCGCCGATGGCCCGGGCCAGTGCCCGGCGATTGCGCTGCCCGGGCGCGTGATCCTGCGGACGCCCGTCTTTCGCTCAAGTATCCGATCGCCTTCTCTAGCATCATCCAGGGACTCCATGACCAGATACATCGCCCATTGGCTGCTCGCAGCGGCTCTTCTCGCCCTGAACGGCAACGCCGTCGCGCAGGCCCTCAAACCTCACGAGATCGAGGATTTCATCCGTGAGGACAAGTTCGACGAAGTCGCCATCTCGCAGAAGGGCACCTATGTCGCAGTGACGGTGCCCGAAGGCGACAAGACGATCATGATGATCCTCAAGGCTGGCGACACCAGGCCATTGACGCGGGTCGATGTCAGCGCCAGGAAAAGTCACATCATCGACATTTTCTGGGTCAGCGATCACCGTCTGATCTATTCGGTCGCGGTCAAGGATCAGCTCGACGAGAGACCCTCGCTGACAGGCGAAACCTGGGCCATTGATGCCGACGGCGGAAAGCGTCGTCCGATGTACAGCAGCATCGTCGATACGCTGGAATCGGAAGACGATTACGTGCTGGCCACGTCGTTCGTCCCGGGCGACAGTTTCACGACGCTCGTCCGGGCGAATGTTTACGGAGGCAGCAGCAAGATCGTCGCCAGGTCGCCGATCCGCAGGGGCTGGTTTTCGGTCGACTCGCGCGGGCAGCCTCGCTTCGCAGGCGGGAGCGATGAGCGCGATTTCTCGAAGCTCTATTTCCAAGCGCCCGGCAAGGACGACTGGACGCTGATCAACGACGAATCGACTTCCGGAAAAATCATCTTTCCCGCCGGATATTCGGTGGACGGCTCGACTGCCTATCTGTGGTCCGAAGAAAAGACGGGGCCGGATTCGATCCTCGCTTTCGATATCGCGACCGCAACGAGCAAGGTGATCAGCCGCGACGCGCTCGCCAATCCCACCGCACTGATCAATGCGATCGGCAAGCGTGAGATCATCGGTGTCCTGTATGCCGGTTCGACGCCGCGCTACGAGTATTTCGACCCCGACTCGGTCGATGCGAAGGCGCATCGCGCGTTGCGGCGCGGATTCCCCGGCCAGATCGTGCAGGCAGAGGACTATGCGACCGCGAAGAACGAGGTGCTGGTTCGCGTCAGTGCCGATCGAGAGCCCGGCGGCTACTACGTGATGAATCTGCAGACGCGCAAAGTCGCGCCGATGATGTTCCGGGCCGATTGGCTGGATCCGAACCGTCTGGCCGCGATGCGGGAGGTCACGTTCAAGGCGCGCGATGGGCGCACGATTCCCGCGATGCTGACGCTGCCGCCCGGCAGCGACGGCAAGAATCTGCCGATGGTCGTGCACCCGCACGGCGGGCCGTTCGGAAGCGTCGACAGTTGGGGATACGAACCCACCGTGCAGGTGATGGCAAGTCACGGTTATGCGGTGCTGCAGGTGAATTTCCGCGGCTCCGGCGGTTACGGCCGCGAGCACACACAATCCGGATACAAGCAGTGGGGTCTGGCGATGCAGGACGACCTCACCGACGCGACGCGCTGGGCGATCGCCGAAGGCATCGCGGTACGCGATCGGATCTGCATCTTCGGCGCCAGCTACGGCGGTTACGCCTCGCTGATGGGCGTGGTCAAGGAGCCGGATCTCTATCGTTGCGCGATCGGCCAGATCGGCGTCTACGATCTCGGAAAATTCAAGTTCGACGATGCGATGCGCGGCGACTCCTTCCGCCGTTATCACGAGAGGGCCACCAACGACGGCGATCTCGGCTCGGTCTCGCCCGCTCGACTTGCCGACAGGATCAAGGTGCCGGTGTTGCTGACCACGGGCAAGGAAGACGAGCGCGTTCCGTATCAGCACACCGAAATGATGGAGTCCGCCCTCAGAAAGGCCGGTGTGCCGGTCGAGGCCCTCTACTTCAAGACCGAGGGTCACGGCATCTACAAGCTGGAGCACAAGCGCGAGTTCTATGCCAAGTTGCTGACCTTCCTGCACCGGCACATCGGCGGCCGCGCGCCGGTGATGGTGCCGACGCCGGAGAAAAAGTAAGTCCGGAAACGCGGAAGCCCGCCGAAAGGCGGGCTTCCTGCTTCTGCGCCGCGCAGTGGCAGGCGGTTCAGCGGCCGGCCGTCACCAGCGTGCCGATGTTCTCGCCGCGCAGGATCTTCAGCAGCACGCC
>JBIJAD010000265.1:0-5549 GCA_044345955.1 Lysobacteraceae bacterium | reverse complement strand
GTGGCCGACGCGGTGACCGCGGCGCAGGCGGCGTCTCCGGGCTGGTCGGCGCTGACGGCCGAAGCGCGCGCACGCTGGCTGGAGCGGCTCGCCGACGCGCTCGAAGCGCGGCTGCAGGATTTCGCCCACGCCGAGGCGCTGGACGGCGGAAAACCCTATGCGCTGGCGCGCGATGCCGAGATTCCGCGTGCGGTCGCCAATCTGCGTTTCTTCGCGCACGCCGCGACCCAGTTCGCGAGCGAATCGCATCACGGCCAGGCCGGGCTCAACTACACCCTGCGCACGCCGCTGGGCGCGGTGGCGACGATCTCGCCGTGGAATCTGCCGCTGTATCTGTTCACCTGGAAGATCGCGCCCGCGTTGGCCGCCGGCAACACCGTGGTCGCCAAACCCTCGGAAGTGACACCCGCGACCGCGACGATGCTCGGCCGGCTCGCCGGCGAAACAGGCTTCCCGGCCGGCGTGCTCAACATCGTGCACGGCCTCGGACCGGAAGTCGGCGAAGCGCTGGTGACCGATCCGGCGATCCGCGCGGTGTCGTTCACCGGCAGCAGCGCGGTCGGTACACGCATCGCGACCCTCTGCGCTGAGCGACTGCGCAGGGTCTCGCTGGAACTCGGCGGCAAGAATCCGACCCTGATCTTCGCCGACAGCGACTGGCGCGCGCATCTGGACACGATCGTGCGTTCGGCGTTCCAGAACAGCGGCCAGATCTGCCTGTGCGGCTCGCGTATCCTGATCGAGCGCAAGGTCTACGCCGAAGTCCGCGACGCACTCGTCGAACGCACGCTCGCCTTGCATGTAGGCGACCCGATGGACTCCGACGCGCGCATGGGGCCGCTGGTCTCGCAGGCGCATTTCGACAAGGTGCTGCGCGCGCTCGATCGCGCCCGCGCCGAGGGCGGTCACGTGCTCTGCGGCGGTGGTGCGCTGGATCGTCCCGGCTGGTTCGTCGCGCCGACCGTGATCGAGGGCCTGGGCGCCGACTGTGCGACCAACCGCGAGGAGATCTTCGGCCCGGTCGTCACCCTGCAGCCGTTCGACGACGACGCCGAGGCGCTCGCGCTCGCCAATGCCTCCGACTACGGCCTCGCCGCCTCGCTGTGGACCGCCGATCTCGGCCGCGCGCACCGGCTCGCCGCTTCGCTGCGCGTGGGCATGGTCTGGATCAACGCCTGGCTGATGCGCGACCTGCGCACGCCTTTCGGCGGCGTCGGCCGCTCCGGCGTCGGCCGCGAGGGCGGCATGGAAGCGATGCGCTTTTTCACCGAGACCAAGAACGTGGGAATCGCGCTATGACTGGAGCCTCGCCATGACTGGAGCCGCCCTGTGAGCCCTCCGCACACCCTGCTGGAAAACAACCGGCGCTGGTCCGAACGCGTGCGTCGCGAGGACCCGGATTTCTTCGACCGGCTGTCGAAACAGCAGAAGCCGCGCTTCCTGTGGATCGGCTGCTCGGATTCGCGGGTCCCGGCCAACCAGATCATGGATCTGGCGCCGGGCGAAGTCTTCGTCCACCGCAACATCGCCAACGTGGTCGTCCACACCGACCTCAACTGCCTGTCGGTGATCCAGTTCGCGACCGACCTGCTCAAGGTCGAACACATCCTGGTGGTCGGCCACTACGGCTGCAGCGGCGTGCAGGCGAGCCTCGAGGGCAACCGCGTCGGGCTGGCCGACAACTGGTTGCGCCACGTCGGCGATGTCGCCCACAAACACCGCGCGCTGATCGACGCGGAGCCGCTGGAATCCCTGCGTCATGCCCGCTTGTGCGAATTGAACGTGATCGAACAGGTGGCCCACGTCTGCCAGACCACTGTCGTGCGCGACGCCTGGGCGCGCGGTCAGTCGCTGAGCGTACACGGCTGGATCTACGGTCTGCACGACGGGCGCATGCGCGATCTGAAGATCAGCGTGTCCGACAACGACGGTCTGGCGCCCGCCTACGAGGCCGCGCTGAACGCGCTGAGCGAAGGAGAACGTGCACGATGAATCCGAACCACGCCGACGACGCCATCCACGCCGCCGCCGCACCGAAAGCGGTCGGCCACTATCCGCACGCGCGCCGGGTGGGCGATCTGCTGTTCCTCTCCGGCATCGGCCCGCGCGATCCGGCCGGCAACGGCATCCCGGGCAATGTCCATGACGCCGACGGCAACCTGCTCGCCTACGACATCGCGATGCAGACCCATGCGGTGTTCGCCAACGTGCGCGCGGTGCTCGAAGCCAGTGGCGCGCGCTGGGAGGATCTGGTCGACGTGACCGTGTTCCTGACCGACATGGCGCGCGACTTCAAGGCCTACAACGCGATCTGGGCCGAATACTTCCCCGACCCGGCCGCAGCGCCCTGTCGCACCACGGTCGGGATCACCGCCCTGCCCACCCCTATCGCGATCGAACTCAAATGCATCGCGCTGGCGGGCCGCGTGGACGCACGCTGAGATGGAACTGCTGCTGACCAATCTCACCTCGGCGGTGGTGCTGGCGTTCGCGCTGGGCATCGTCGCCCGTGCGGTGCGCAGCGATCTGGTGATCCCCGACCAGATCCAGACCTATCTGTCGATCTTCCTGCTGCTGGCGATCGGCCTCAAGGGCGGCGTCGCCCTGCGCGAACAGGACACCGGTTCGCTCGCGCTGCTGCTGTTCATCACCCTCGCCGCGGGCGCCTTCACCGCGTTCAGCGCCTATTTCCTGGCCAAGCTCATGCTCGGCGACCCGCGCCGCGAGGCCGCGGCGATGGCCGCGCATTACGGTTCGGTCTCGGCGGTCACCTTCATCGCCGCCAGCCAGTTCGTCGAGCGCAGCGGCCATACGCCCGACGGCGTGCTCGTGGCGCTGCTGGTGGTGCTGGAAGTGCCGGCGCTGCTGATCGGTCTGGCGCTCGGCCGCAGCACCCAGAGCGATGCCGCCAGTCACCATACGCTGCGCGAAGTGTTCACCGGCAAGACCGCATTGCTGCTGCTCGGCGGCCTGGCGATCGGCGCGATCTCCGGGCCCGACGGGATCAAGAAGGTCGACGCGATGTACTTCGCGCTGTTCCAGGGCGTGCTGATGCTGTTCATGCTCGACATGGGCATGATCGCCGCCAGCCGTCTGGCCGAACTGCGTCGCGGCTGGCTGCGGCTGCTCGCGTTCGGTATCGCCGTACCGCTGGCGCACGGCGCGCTCGGCGTGTTCCTCGGCCATGTCGGCGGCCTGTCGCCCGGCGGCGCCGCGGTGTTCGGCGCGATGCTCTCCAGCGCGTCCTACATCGCCGCGCCGGCCGCGGTCCGCGCCGGCCTGCCCGAAGCCGACGTCGGCCGCTGCATCACCGCCGCGCTCGGCATCACCTTCCCGTTCAATCTCGCGATCGGCATTCCGCTGTACGCGAGCATGGCCCACGCGCTCGCCGCCTGAGCGCGGTCCCCGGAGGTTCGCATGTTGCCCAATCCGATCAATCTGCAGGCCTGGATCGACGAACACCGCCACCTGCTCAAACCGCCGGTGGGCAACAAGTGCATCCACGACGCGGACTTCATCGTGATGGTCGTCGGCGGACCGAACCAGCGCACCGACTATCACTGGGACGAAGGCCCGGAGTGGTTCCACCAGCTCGAAGGCGAGATGCTGCTGCGGATCCAGGAGGACGGAGCCCCGCGCGACATCCCGATCCGCGCCGGCGAGACCTTCTTCCTGCCGCCGCGGGTGCCGCATTCGCCGCAGCGGATGGCCGGCGGCATCGGCCTGGTGATCGAACGCAAACGCCTGCCCTACGAACTCGACGGCCTGCAGTGGTACTGCGAACGCTGCAATCACAAGCTCTACGAGGAATTCTTCCCGCTGGTGGACATCGAAAACGATTTCCCCGCGGTGTTCGAACGCTTCTACCGCTCGCACGAACACCGCACCTGCAAGGCCTGCGGCCATCTGAACCCGGCGCCGGCGAAATACGACCCGCAGAGCTGATCCCGTCGAGGCCCGAATGCTGAAGATCGACACCCACGCCCACTATCTGCCGCGCGACTGGCCGGATCTGGCGGCCAAGTACGGCGACATCCGTTTTCCGGTGATCCACCACGGCGACGACGGGCGCTCGCGGATCTACAAGGACGGCAAGTTCTTCCGCGAGATCTGGCCCAAGACCTGGGACCCGAAGATCCGGATCGACGAATACGCCGGGTTCGGCGTGCAGGTGCAGGTGCTGAGCACGGTGCCGGTGATGTTCAGTTACTGGGCGAAACCGCAGCACGCGCACGATCTGCATCAGGCGCTGAACGATCACATGGCCGAAGCGCTGCGCGACTATCCGCGGCATTACGCCGGGATCGGCACCGTGCCGCTGCAGTCGCCGCGGCTGGCGATCCAGGAGTTGGAACGCTGCATGGACCAGCTCGGCCTGCAGGGCGTGCAGATCGGTTCGCACATCAACCACTGGAATCTCGACGCACCGGAGCTGTTCGATTTCTTCCAGGCGGCGAGCGAACTGGGCGCGGCGATCCTGGTGCATCCCTGGGACATGATGGGCAGCGAGTCGATGCCGAAATACTGGCTGCCCTGGCTGGTCGGCATGCCGGCGGAACAATCGCGCGCGGCCTGCTGCCTGATCTTCGGCGGCGTGCTGGAGCGGTTGCCCGCACTGCGCATCTGTCTGGCCCATGGCGGCGGCAGCTTCCCCTACACCATCGGCCGGATCGAGCACGGCTTCAACATGCGTCCCGATCTGGTCGCGACCGACAATTTCCGCAATCCGCGCGAGTATCTGTCGCGGCTGTATTTCGATTCCTGGGTGGCCGATCCGCGCGCGCTGCGCTATCTGATCGACACCTGCGGCGTGGAGCGGATCATGCTCGGTACCGATTATCCGTTCCCGCTCGGCGAGCAGACCCCGGGCGCAGGCATCGCCGCGCTGGGCCTCGGTGAACGCGAGGAGGCGCGGCTGTATCACGGCACCGCGCTGGAATGGCTGGGGCTGACGAAGGCGAGGTTCGGGTGATGCGACGATCGATCGATTGCGGATCAAGAGCGAATTCTCCCTGCCCCCCTTTTGCAAAGCGGGGATGGCACCGGCAGTGTCTGCGGGCACCGGATCGCTCGCCCCCTTTGGAAAAGGGGGCGACGGGGGATTCGCTTTTCATGCGCACACAGGTGGTTCGATGAACGATCCCGCGATGAACGCTTCCGCGATCGACGACGCCTGGGCGCTTGCGCAGGACGCCGCGGATCCGCTGCGCGGGTTCCGCGACGGCTTCCACATCCCGCGTCATGCCCGGGCGGAGATGGCCTATTTCTGCGGCAATTCGCTCGGCCTGCAGCCGAAGGGCGCGCGCGCCCATGTCGACGAGGTGATGGAGAAGTGGGCGCGCGACGCGGTCGAAGGGCATTTCCGCGAGCCCGCGCCGTGGATGCCGTATCACGCACTGGTCCGCGACGGTCTGGCCGAAGTGGTCGGCGCCCTGCCGTCG
The DNA here is from genome assembly GCA_044345955.1 of Lysobacteraceae bacterium. GTDB lineage: Bacteria > Pseudomonadota > Gammaproteobacteria > Xanthomonadales > Xanthomonadaceae > Lysobacter_I. The sequence goes on along the minus strand of JBIJAD010000265.1, from coordinate 108 downwards.
GAAGTGGTGGCGATGAACTCGCTCACCGCCAATCTGCATCTGATGATGGTCAGTTTCTTCCGCCCGGACGCGCAGCGGAATCTGATCCTGATGGAAGCCGGCGCATTC
>JBIJAD010000314.1:0-4833 GCA_044345955.1 Lysobacteraceae bacterium | reverse complement strand
AACTGCAGTTTCACGGCTTTTCGCCGGAGCATCACCTGATCGAACTGGAGCCCGATCGCGAGGACGGCACCTTCTCGATGGCCGCGATCGAACGCGCCATCGCCGAACACGGTCCGCGGCTCGCGCTGGTGCTGTGGCCCGGCGTGCAGTACCGCACCGGGCAGGCCTTCGATCTGTCGGAAATCGCGCGTCTGGGCCATGCCGCCGGCGCGATCGCAGGTTTCGATCTGGCCCATGCGGTCGGCAATCTGCCGCTGCGCCTGCACGACAGCGGCGCCGATTTCGCGGTCTGGTGCCACTACAAGTACATGAATTCCGGCCCCGGCGCGGTCGCCGGCTGCTTCGTGCACGAACGCCATGCGCGCACCGATCGCCCGCGCTTCGCCGGCTGGTGGGGACACGATCAGCCCACGCGCTTCCGCATGGGCCCCGAATTCGTGCCCACGCCGGGCGCGGACGGCTGGCAGTTGAGCAATCCGCCGATCCTCGGTCTGGCGCCGCTGCGCGCCTCGCTCGAGCTGTTCTCGCGCGCCGGCATGCCGGCGCTGCGCGCGAAGTCCGAACGCCTCACCGGCGCGCTGGAGACCCTGATCCGCAATCATCTGCACGATCGCCTGCGTATCGTCACCCCCGCCGATCCCGCCGAACGCGGCTGCCAGTTGTCGTTGCGCGTCGTCGGCGGCCGCGAGCGTGGCCGCGCGCTGTTCGAATTTCTCGCCGCGCGCGGCGTGCTCGGCGACTGGCGCGAACCGGACGTGATCCGGATCTCGCCGGCGCCCCTGTACAACACCTTTGCCGACGTGCTGCGCTTCGTGCGCTGCGTGCAGGAGTGGCCGGCATGACCGCCATGACGTCGATCCCCGACAAACATCTGACCCTGGTCGGCGCCGGCCTCGCCGGCCCGCTGCTCGCGACCCTGCTCGCCCGCAGCGGGTGGACCGTGGATCTGTTCGAGCGTCGCGGCGATCCGCGCGTGCACGGCTACGCCGGCGGGCGCTCGATCAACCTCGCGCTGGCCGAACGCGGTCGCCATGCCCTGCGGGTGGCCGGCGTCGAGCCCGAGGTGATGCGTCAGGCGGTGATGATGCGCGGACGGATGGTGCATTTCGCCGACGGCAGCCAGCAGTTGCAGCGCTACGGCCGCGACGACAGCGAAGTCATCTGGTCGATCGGCCGCGGCGACCTCAACATCGTGCTGCTGAATGCGGCCGAGGCTGCCGGCGTGCGTCTGCATTTCGATCGTCGGCTGGAGACGGTCGACTTCGATGCGCGCATCGCGCATTTCGTCGGCGAACGCGAGGACATCGCGAGTCCGTTCCATGCCCTGATCGGCTGCGACGGCGCCGGTTCGCACCTGCGCGCGGCGATGCAGCGGGCGCAGGACCTGGGCGAGCGGATCGAGGTGATGCCGCACGGCTACAAGGAACTGGAGATCCCGCCCGGTTTCGACGGAGAATTCCAGCTCGAAGCCAACGCCCTGCACATCTGGCCGCGCGGCGACTACATGTGCATCGCCCTGCCCAACGACGAACGTACCTTCACCGTCACCCTGTTCCTGCCGAGCGCACCGGTGCCGAGCGGCGCGCCGAACTTCGCCGAGGTGCGCAGCGCCGCCGACGCGCAGGCGCTGTTCGCGCGCGACTTCGCCGACGCGCTGCCGCTGATCCCGCAGCTCGCGCACGATTTCGAGGCCAATCCGATCGGGATGCTGGCGACGCTTTACCTCGACCGCTGGTCGCTGGACGGTCGTGCGGTGCTGCTGGGCGATGCCGCGCATGCGATGGTGCCGTTCCACGGCCAGGGCATGAACTGCGCGTTCGAGGACTGCGTGGCGCTGGCCGCGCATCTGGAGCGCGATGCGGACACCGCGACCGCATTCGCCGCCTTCGAGGCCGAACGCCGGCCGAACGCCGCCGCGATCCAGCAGATGGCGCTGGAGAACTATCGCGAGATGAGCGACCGCGTCGACGACGCCGACTTCCTGCTGCAGCGCGCGCTGGAGCGCAGGCTCGCCGAGCGTCATCCGGGGCTGTTCGTGCCGCGCTATGCGATGGTCAGCTTCGGTCGCCTGCCCTACGCCACCGCGTTCGAACGCGGCCGCATCCAGCGCGAGCTGCTGATCGAGGCCACGGCCGGCCGCGACAGCCTCGACGGGCTGGACTGGGACGCGCTCGATCGCCGCGTTCGCGAACGGCTCACGCCGCTGCCGGCGGAGTGAGCCGTGGCCGCGAGCTTCCTGTTCTACGATCTGGAAACCTTCGGCACCGATCCGCGGCGCAGCCGGATCGCGCAGTTCGCCGCGGTCCGCACCGATGCCGAACTGCGCGAGATCGAGAAGGCACACGATTTTCTGGTCCGCCCCGCCGACGATCTGCTGCCGTCGCCGATGGCCACGCTGATCACCGGGATCGCGCCGCAGCATGCGTTGCGCGAAGGGCTGTGCGAGGCCGACGCCTTCGCCCGCATCCACGAGGCGATGGCGACGCCCGGCACCTGCAGCCTCGGCTACAACTCGCTGCGTTTCGACGACGAATTCGTCCGTCATGGCCTGTTCCGCAATTTCCACGACCCCTACGAGCGCGAGTGGCGCGGCGGCAATTCGCGCTGGGACCTCCTCGATGTGATGCGTCTGGCGCATGCGCTGCGCCCGGAGGGCATCGTCTGGCCGCTGCGCGAGGACGGCGCGCCTTCGTTCCGGCTGGAGCATCTGGCGGCGGCCAATCACGTGCGCGAAGGCGAAGCGCACGAGGCGCTGTCGGACGTGCGCGCGCTGATCGGCATGGCCCGCCTGCTGCGCGCGGCGCAGCCGCGGCTGTGGGACTATGCGCTGCAACTGCGCGACAAGCGCTACGCCGGCAGCCTGCTCGACGTGGTCGCGGTGACGCCCGTGCTGCATGTGTCGCAACGCTTTCCGGCGGCGCGGCTGTGCGCCGCGCCGGTGGCACCGCTGGCCCGGCATCCGCGGATCGACAACCGGGTGATCGTGTTCGATCTGCACGAATCGCCCGAGCCGCTGCTGGCGCTGGACGCCGACGCGATCGCCGACCGGCTCTACACCCCGGTCGCCGATCTGCCCGAAGGCGAGTCGCGCATTCCGCTGAAGGAAGTCCATCTCAACCGCTGCCCGATGCTGGTCGTCTGGTCGCACCTGCGCGAGCCGGACTTCGCGCGGCTGGGCATCGATCCCGCATTGGCCGAAGTCCGCGCCGCGCAGTTGCGCGCGGCGGGTCCTGCGCTGGCCGAGAAGATCCGCCGGGTCTACGCCGCGCGACCGGCGCCGGAGCCTTCCGATCCGGACGGCGCGCTCTACGACGGTTTCCTCGGCGACGCCGACCGCAAGCGCATGGCCGAAGTCCGCGCCACGCCGCCGACCGTGCTGGGGGCGCGCGAGTTCGGCTTCCAGGATCCGCGATTGCCCGAGCTGCTGTTCCGCTATCGCGCGCGCAACTGGCCGCAGACGCTGTCGGTGGAGGAGCGCGAACGCTGGGACGCCTATCGCCGCCTGCGCCTGTGCGAAGATCGCGGCCTGTCCGAATACAGCTTCGAGCGGCATCGCGCCGAGATCGCCGCGCTGCGCCTCGCCCACGCCGGCGACGGCCGCGCGCAGGCCCTGCTCGATCAGGCCCAGGCCTGGGCCGAAACCCTGCAGGCGGAACTGGCATGAGGACGCGTGCATGCGCCGGCATTCATGAGCACCTGTCGATGAGCACCGATCGATGAGCACCTATTTCAGCGAGCGCAGTTTCCGCTTCCTGCGCGCACTCGCCCGCCACAACGATCGCGAGTGGTTCCATGCCCACAAACAGGACTACGAGCAACACGTGCGCGCGCCGTTCCTCGCCCTGATCGCCGACCTGCAGCCCGCGCTGCGCGAGGTCAGCGAACATTACCGGGCCGACCCGAAGACCGTCGGCGGTTCGCTGTTCCGCATCCATCGCGACACCCGCTTCTCCAACAGCAAGGCGCCGTACAAGGAATGGCAAGGCGCGCGGCTGTTCCATGCGCGCAGCCGCGAGCTGGAGGCGCCGTCGTTCTATCTGCATCTGCAGCCGGGCGAATGCTTCATCGGCGCCGGACTGTGGCATCCCGAGCCCGAGACCCTGCGCCGGGTGCGCCAGTTCATCGTCGACAACCCCGGCGCCTGGGCGAAGGCGGCGCATGCAGCGGCGTTCCGGCGCCGCTTCGATCTGGAAGACAGCGAGATGCTGGTGCGCCCGCCGCGCGGTTATCCAGCCGATTTCGTGCATCTCGACGACCTGCGCCGGCGCAATCACGTCGCCTATCGCACCATCGACGATGCGACCATGACCGGCCCGCGGCTGCTCTCGACCCTGCGCCGCGATCTGCACGGGCTCGGGCCGTTCGTCGATTACCTCTGCGCGGCGCTGGATCTGGAGTTCTGATCTGCGGCGATCACCACGCAGCGCCCTGGACCCAGGACGATTCCGCGATCGCCGCCCCATTTCCGCAACGCGCCGTCCGCTTTTGCCGCAGCGCGACATGACACGGTCAATACGCATCCGTATCCTCGGCCGCACTGCCTGTTTCCCCACGACAGGCAGCCCAGGCGCAGGCGATCCCCCGGTCGCCGGCCGTCTCCCGACGGCCACACGGGTGGTCCCCGCATCGCAGACACAGGGAATGGCGCGGCCGACGCCGCGCGTTCATGGAACCGAACCTCAACCTTAGGGGAACGACAACGTGCGTAGATACCTCAGCGGGCTTCTGCTCGCCCTGGCGGCACCGTTCGCGTCCGCGAACACCGGCGTGGCCTTCGTCCACGGCACCGGCTCGCAGACCAACGCCTACAACGATTACTGGCAACCGGCGATG
>JBIJAD010000119.1:0-10401 GCA_044345955.1 Lysobacteraceae bacterium | reverse complement strand
CCAGGCACGATATCGTCGACCGATATGCGTTCGGATCCGGCACCTCATGGGCAACGCCTCAGGTCGCCGGCGTCGCAGCGCAGATTCTTCAGCGCTACCCGACCGCGAGCCCGACGACGGTCAGAAACATGATCGTGGGCAATGCCACGCCCAACAAGCTTTCGAACATCGGTTCGGGTTCGCCGAACAAGCTGCTGTTCACCAAGTCGTGGTGAAGCCGGAGTTCGATGACGGAGGAGAGGAGCAAGGTCCGTCATGCGCTCTGATCCTCTCCTCATGGAGTCGAAAATCCCGCCGTGCTTGGCATGCTCCTGGCGATTCGGGTGGTGAAATCGGCGTGAATCGGAGCCGATTTCGAATCGCGTCCAGTGCCCTCCGGTGCCGGAGTCCGTCAGCCATGGCGCGCGAAGCAGCGTTTTCGCGAAAGATGAAAAGTCCGTCAACTTTCAATCGACAAGGAATGATCAGAAATGAACGCAACAATGAAATCAGGCGTCTCGTCCGTTCTTCTGCTGTGCGCGGGAGCGATTGCTGCCTATACGTCGACCGCATCGGCTCAGGCGGCTCCGCTGATCAAGAACACGGGGAACAGTCGCTGCCTGGCGGCGAATACGATGGGCGATGCCGTCACCCAAGTATGCAGTGGCGCCGCGATCTCCCCCCAGCAATGGATTCAGATCAACACGGGTTACGGTTTCCTGATCAGGAACGCCGTCACCGGAAAATGCCTGAACAACGACGCCACAGGAAACGTCTTCATGTCGGCATGCAATTCCGCGTTTCCAAGCCAACGATGGCTGAGACAGAACGTCGGCCCCTGCACCGCGCGCTACAAGTCGGTCGGCACCGGGTTGTTCTTGAGCAGCACAAGCTTCGGCGCGGTCGTGAGCGGCCCTGCCGTGGCGAGTCCTCTTCAGATCTGGGCGTATTGAATGTTCCACGCGTGACGGACAAGTCCGCCCGATGTCGTGAAGAATGGTCAGAGTGCAATGGCACTCAAATACGCACTCCCGCATTTTCAGAAAATCCTCCGAATGTCCCCGGCCGGCCCTGGAAATCGTCACGGTCCGATGCCGAATGAAGATGCGTGCTCATGCAGCTTCTTTGAATCCGAGTGCGAACAGGTCCAAGGCAACGCCGGATGAGTCGGCGCTGCCGCGGCATAGGGATATGCCGTTCGCCGATCGATCACGCAAGTGATCGATCGCGCGGGGGCGAGTCCGAATTGATTTCGGACTCGCGACCACTGAACAAACCCGGGAGGGGCTTGTTCGGTGTTGCTCTAAACAAAGCCGCCACGTGCTTTGCCAAGAGGTAAGGGCGCAGGCCGCGGCGAATCGCAAGTTGTCATATCAACATCTCGGAGCACAACAATGTACAAGACCCGCACAATCACCGCGATGGCGCTGTCAACCGCCGTGATCTCACTCCTGGTCCTCAGCGAAGGAAGCGCCGGCTATCTGGACGGAGGTGTCGGCGTGATCACCTTTCCCTCCACCAATCCAAGTCGCATTCTTTTCACCGATCGTGTGCGCCCGGGCGAGTTCGGGGTGACCGATCGCACCAGATACAACACTGCCATCAGCGATAGCGGCCAGAATCTGGATCGCCAGTGGGGGTTCCCGATCGCCTATGACACCCGCGGCAGCGCGCCGGGCAGAGGAAGTTGGCTGTTCGGCAGCACCTACAAGTGGTCCAACAACGGCTCGTCGTATTCCACCAAGACGTACTTCAACAAACCCTTCACCGATGTCGGCAACGAACCGAGCGGGGTCAATTCCGATTTCGTCATCCGACAGAATCTGCAATCGACCACCGAGCCCATTGCCTGCGGGAAAAACACCAGTTGCGGCGCTCTCACAAGGTCGGTCGGGACGTCCGCGTGTCGTACCCTCAAGATGTATGCCACCGGGGAGTTGGCGAACGAGTTCCTGCAGGTCGTCTCCAACAACACGCTGTCGGCCGGCATCGAGGGCGGCTGGAGTCAATGCCAGGAAGAATCCAGTTCGCACAGTTGCACGCCGCCCGTGGTCAGCTACCCCAGTCTCACCTACGCCACCCGCGAGATGACCACCAAGTTCGGTCGGCAGGTGATCGTCTCCACCCGCAATTGGCCGACCGGCTCGACGCCGCGCGTCGGAACTCAGGGATGGATCGATGCGTGCCGTGCCGCCGGCGGCTCCATCGATGCGCAGGGCGCCTGCAAGGCTCCGAGCGATATCACCACATTCAAGATGTACAGCGAGTCCGCCGGTCGTTGGCCGATCCGTACGTCCCCGATCTATCTGTCCTGCCGCACCATCAAGGGCTGAGCCCACGAGGAGGGATCAAGATGAATGCTCAAAAACACAACAGAGTCGTTTTCTGGCTCGGGGCGGCCACGATCTTGATCGTTGGTGTGGCCGCCCTGCTTCCCGCGAATCCGCCCGTCGATACCGTGTTGTCCGGGTTCGCGGCTCCTCGGAGCGACGCGTCGCAACCCTCGGCGCGTCGCTCCGGTGCGTGGTCGGCCGACGTCGATGACGCCTATTCGCCGACACGCGTTGTCCCCTGGTTCGATGAGGCGATGGCCAAGCTCGCCTCGCCCGACGGATTGAGCCTCGGCGAGATGGAGCAGTTGGAAGGCAAACTCGCATCTGCCATCGAACACGACCCGCGCATCCGCCGTGCATTGCTTGCGCGCATGAGTTTGGCGCTGGACCGTCTGGATGGTTTGGCGATCCCCTACCTGGAGCGTGCCTTTCTCGGCAGCGAAGAAGGCCAGAAAGAACTCGCTGGGCTTTATCGCGATCGGCTGTCCAGGCCCGGCGATCGCGCCGACTTCCTGGTGATGCAGGGTGCGAATATGCTGCGCGAGCATCTCGAACCGCAGGTGCGTTCCGATCTATTGCAGAAATCCCTGGCGACGTTGAGAACCCGGGATGATTTCTCGCGTTATTCCCCGGCGCTGGAAGTGATCAAGAGAGCGATGGGCGAAGCCGATCTCGCGATTACCGACACGCAGCGCATGGAAATTGCCGATGCGCTCATGCGCAGGATCGCGACGGCCGAGCCGGGAACCACCGAGTTTTTCTTCCTCAACCAGACCCTGCTGCGGGCCTTGCCCAGGGCCGATGCTGCGCGCTATGCGCTGGATCTGCTGGAAAATCGCAAGGACGAGCAGGCGCTGAGAGCGGTCGAGGAAGCATTCCGCGCCGGCTGGCTGGACTTCGATGAATCGCAGCGGCTGCGGTTGGCGCAAATTCTCAAGCAATACGGTTGACATCATCGTGCCGTCCTTGCGACGCGGCCGGGTCGGGACTCGGCCGCGTTTTTTTGCGAGCGTCGATCGCGCAGGCTGCAGACGAATCGCGTCGCCCGCTGCGCCGGATGAGCAACGGCAAACGAGCGCCGGCAAACAAGGACAACCGCGCTCTGCGAGTTCTTCGACTGGGCCTGCGATGTTTCGACCGGGGCTGCCCAAGGCCGATCCGTCCGAAACGGATCGCGTTGAGTCGCTTTGCTCCTTTCAACTCAATTGCCGAGCCCGTCTCAGTCCTTTCAGCCCGAGCTGGCACATGCGCAACGCCGGTTCGGCCAAGCGCTCTGCACTGCCCACGGCCTGCGACTCGCCGCTGCCGATCCCGTGCACTCGCATGGTTCAAGCTGCGGGGTCGGAGCGTGTCCGTCTGACCTGCGTCTGTCGCCAAGCCGGTGGTTGCCGCCATGTGCCGAGCTTGAATGGTGCCGCTTTGTCGGCTTGTTCTGCTCGATAGCAGTAGGCGAGTCGCGCCGAGGCTCGCCCCATGCCATGGCGCTATCGCGCGTCGGCGAGCGATGAGGCTCGGTCGATGGCTGTGACCGGTTTCGCGACCCGAGGACGCAGCTTCAGGTCCGTGCTTTCTTCACCCGCACCAGCTTCGTCCCACTCGCGCGGTCGTGCCAGGTGCGTTTTTCGCGGTCGAACCAGGCCCACCAGAAGCCGAGACCGGCGAGGAGCAGGGACAGCGTGCCGACGGCGTAGCGGGTCCACAGCGCCTTGCGGTCGAGGGGCACGGGGTCGGTGCCGATGCTGTCGGCGGCGACCACGCGGATGCGCCAGGGGCGCATGCCAAGGGTCTGGCCGCCGAGGCGCCAACTGAACACGGCGTAGGCGCCTGTGATCGCCCAGCAGCACAGCCAGAGCAGGGCGGCGAGCGGGGTGAGCGGGCCGACGACGTCGCGTTGATCGTGGCCGGCGAGGGTGTAGGCGATGTTGAACAGCAGCGAGAGCAGCATCCACACCGCGAGCATGGGCCACAGGTCGTAGAACAGGGCGAGCAGGCGTTGCAGGATCAGCGCCTGCGGGGGGGGCGGGGCGGGGTCTTCGGTCTTGTCGTCTGCGGCTGCCATGGCGACAGGATAACGGTTGCCGCCGATCCGCGGACTCGGTGCGGTCACGGCGTGCCGGGGGCCACGAAATCCTCGAACGGCAGTTCGGATGCGTACCAGTACTCGCGCCACTGCGCGATCCGCCCGTCGCGCACGTCGATGATCGCGACGCCGTGGACCTGGGTGCCGTATCGGAAACTGAACTCGGCCATGCCCTGTTGCCTGTCGGGGTCGAAGACGACCCGATTCCAGCGCATCTGCATCGCGCCCGCTCGTCCCTGATCGCCGCCGAAGAATCGGAAGAGCCGCTCCCGGCCGATGTAGACCTGCTTCTTCGGCGGCTCGACGTAGACCGCATTCTCGGTGAAGCGATCCGCGGCGGCGCGCGCGTCGCCTGCGTTCCAATCGGCGGCGAGGCCTTCGATCAGGTTGCGGAAACCGGAGGGGTCGAGGCGATCGACGTCGCGCACGCTCGGAGCGGAGCTGCAGCCTGCGCCGATCAGGGCGAGGCAACATGCGAGGATGGGGGCGAGAGAACGGTACACGGGACGCCTCCGGCAGGGAATCGATGCCGCTATCCTATGACGGTGAGCACTTCGACCCCCGCCGATCGCCGCGAGCAGGCGCGCGCGTTGCCGCCGCTGCGCGATGCCGATGCGGCGCCGATCGAGCGTTTCATCGAGGCGATCTGGGCCGAGGAGGGGCTGGCGCGGCAGACCCAGGCCGCGTATCGCCGCGATCTGGAGGGCTTCGCGCGCTGGCGCGACGGGGCCGGCGGCGGGCTGGCCGGGGCCGATCGCGCCGCATTGTTCGACTATTTCGCCTGGCGCACCCGGCAGGGCTATTCGCCGCGCAGCAATGCGCGCCTGCTGTCGGCATTGCGGGCGTTCTACGCCTGGCGGGTGAGGCTGGGCGAGCGCGGCGACGACCCGGTCGCGCTGCTCGACCCGCCGCGGCTGCCGCGTGCGTTGCCAAAGGCACTGAGCGAGCGGGAGATCGAGGCCCTGCTGGCCGCGCCGGAGGTCTCCACCCCGACCGGTCTGCGCGACCGCGCGATGCTGGAGCTGATGTACGCAGCGGGGCTGCGGGTAAGCGAGCTGGTCGGCCTGCCGGCGACCGCGGTCAATCTGCGTCAGGGCGCGCTGCGGGTGATGGGCAAGGGCAGCAAGGAACGGCTGGTGCCGCTGGGCGAGGAAGCCCAGCACTGGCTGCAGCGCTATCTGGCCGAGTCCCGACCGGCACTGGCCGGCAAGCGCGCGCCGACGGCGCTGTTCCTCAATCCCGCGGCGCAGGGCGCGGGCGCCGAGCCGCCCAGCCGGCAGCAGTTCTGGGGGCTGGTCAAGCGCTACGCCGCGGCCGCGGGCATCGACCCGCGCCGGATCAGCCCGCACGGCCTGCGCCACAGTTTCGCGACCCATCTGCTCAACCACGGTGCCGACCTGCGTGCGCTGCAGATGCTGCTGGGACACGCCAGCCTTTCGACCACCCAGATCTACACCCTGGTCGCCCGCGAACAGCTCAAGCGCCTGCACGCTCGCCATCACCCTCGGGGCTGATCGGGCGGGGCGGACGGGCGGAGATGGCCGTTGCGCGGTGCGATGGCCGTCCTCGACGACTGCGGACGGGATGCCGGCCACAGGCCCGTGGGCCCGGCCCGTGCGACAATCCGGCCGGATCGCCGAACTCCGGACCTCCGCCGCTGGTCGAAGCGACTTTCCGCCCCTATCCGCCCTTCGATGGAATCGACCCCATGAGATACCCGCTGTTCGCGTTGCTCTGCGTTCTGAGCCTGTCCGCCTGCGCCCAGTCCAAACCCGCCGGGGAGGCCGACGCGGCGCCCGCGGACGGCAAGGCCGCCGCGCCCGCCGCCGGCAAGGCGGTCGATCCGGGCAAGGAAGCGACGATCCGTGCGGCTCTGAAGAAGCTCAACGCGCAACTGGAGCCCGATCGCATCGGTCCTTCGCCGATCGCGGGCTATCAGGAGGTCATCGTCGGCGGCCGCGTGCTTTACGTCAGCGACGACGGCCGCTACCTGCTGCAGGGCATGCTGTTCGACATCGACAAGAAGCAGGATCTGAGCCAGTCCGGCGGCCTGCGCGAGCTGCGCCGCGAGGCGCTGACGAAGATTCCGGTGAGCGACCGCATCGTGTTCGCGCCGGTCGGGCCGCGCAAGCACACGGTCGCGGTGTTCACCGATGTCGAATGCGGCTATTGCCAGAAAATGCATCAGGAGGTCGCCGACTACAACAAGCTCGGCATCGCCTTCGAATACCTCGCCTTCCCGCGTCGCGGCGCCGGAACGCCCGACTGGTTCACCATGGAATCGGTCTGGTGCTCGGCCGATCGCCGCAAGGCCCTGACCGACGCCAAGAACGGCCAGCAGATCCCGCCCAAGCGCTGCGACAACCCGGTCGCCGCCCACCACGCGATCGGCCAGAGCATCGGCTTGGAGGGCACCCCGATGATCATCAACGCCGACGGCGTGGCGCTGCCGGGCTACATGCCGCCGGACAGGATGCTGGAAGCGCTGGACAAGCTGGCCGCCGAGGCCAAGGCCGCCGCGGGCACTGCCGGCAGTCCCTGAGGCTGAGGCAGCGGTTCGCCGATCGCACACGACCCCCCCGGCTTGCCCGGGGGTTCGCTTTTTTTGCGCCGAGCGTGCGCCGAGCGTGCCCCGCCAATCAGGGCGAGAGCGTGGCGTCGAGCCGGCCGATCGCCTCCAGCGACGCGATCCTGCGCTGCTCCGTGGCATTGAACATCTGTCCGCGCAGCGCCGTGATCGCGCGCGTCCGCGCAGCCGTGTCGAGGCCGGCATCGGCGTCGATCCGGGCACGCGCCGCGGCGTAGCGACGCACCCGCGCCTCCCAGTCCGCGCGTTCGGCGTCGAGCGCGGCCAGGCGTCGCGCGGCGTCCTCGCCCCACTGCGCATTGCGCGCTGCCTCGCGTTCGGCGGGCGTGCGCGCATTGCGCTCGATCGCCTCGGCCAGCGCCGGCAGTTCCGCGGAGGCGCGCGCGGTGTAGCCGGCTTCGCGGTCGAGCGCGGCCAGCGCCTCGCGTTTCCGATCCGCGTCCAGCGCCGGATCGGCGGCGATCGCGATCCGGCGCACAGTCAGTGCCGCCAGCGCTTCCTCCTCGGCGAAGAAACCGGTCGCCATCGCTTCGCCCAGCCGCTCCCGGCGCAGGCGGCGCAGCGCCTCCAGCCGTCGCGCGGGGTCGGTCTCGGCGGCGATCGCAGACGCCGACAGCGCCTGCAGATAGCCGGTGTAGCGGTCGAAATGGGCGAGCACGATCTCGACCCGCGCGGCGTCGAGACGGGCCGCGAGCGTCTGTCGCAGCCGTTCGCGGATCCCGCGCAGGTCGAGTTCGCCGATCAGGCTGAGGTGGTAGTCGAACAACCGGCGCAGTTCGGCGTCGAGCACCAGCGCGCCGCCGGCGTCGAAGCGCACGTCGCCGTCGATCGCGGTCCCGCGCAGCGAACCGGTCGCCAGCGGATCGGCGGCCGATGTCGTGGCGGCCGGTGATGCCGAGGTTGCGGCATCGCCGGCATCGGTGGCCACGTCGGCGGCGGTTCGTCCGCCCGGGGCCGGCGCCGGAACGCCGGTCCACCACCACAACCCTGCCGCCAGCAGCGCCGCGAACGCGGCGGTGCCGATCAGCGTACGTCTCACAGCCCGAGCGACTGCAGGCGGTTGGCGTGGGCGCGGTAGACGCTGCGCGGATTGGACGCGAACAGGCCGCGCAGGCCGAGGAACTGGTTGACCTCATCGAGGTGGTTCCAGCCGTAGTCGTCGCGCAGCACCGTGCCCCAGCGCGACGAACAGCGGCCGACCAGACCGTCGTTCTGCTCGAAGCCGAAGAACAGCGCGCCGGCGCCGAGCGCGGCGTCTGAGATGTCGAGCACGTTGGTCAACACCGAGGTGCCGCTCATCGAGTAGTAGCGCACGCCGTTGACCTGCGCCGCGCCGCTGCCGCAGGAGGTCGTCGGCATGCCCTGGGGATGGCGGGCATTGAACGCGCGGGCGCCGGCGCTGTTCAGCGAGCCCAGCGCGGCCAGCGAATCCTGCGGGTCGAGATTGCCCGAGATCCCGCCGAGGAAGGTCGCGAAGGCGTTGACGAAGCCGGCGACCAGGGGGCGCAGCGGCGAGCCCGAGGGCAGCAGGCCGCTGACGCCGTCGGCCACCGGCGAGCCCAGGTTCGGGGCGCCGATCAGGGTCGCGGAGGCGACCAGGTCCGGCCGCACCGAGGCGACGTAGCGGATGGTCGGGCCGCCGTGGCTGTGGCCCATCAGATTGAATTTGCGCTTGCCGGTGATCGCGCGCAGGCGGTCCAGATCGCGGATCAACTGCTCGCCGCGCACTTCGCTGGAATTGGCCGCCGACACGCTGGCGGTGTAGACCGTGGCGCCGCCGGCCTTCAGCTCGTCGCCGATGCCGTACCAGTAGTCGTAGACGCCGAGGATCGAATCGAAGCCGAACAGACCGTGCACCAGCACGATCGGGTATTGGGTGCGGGTGTAGGTCGACTGCGCCTGGGCCGGCAGGGCGAAGCACGCGATCGAGAACAGCAGAAAGATGAAACCGGTGAATCCACGACGCATGACTCTCTCCTTGAAGAAAACGTGTGTGGAACGGCTGGTTTTCGGGACGGGTTTTCGCGGGATTTTTCGCGGGATTTTTTCTCGCGCGATACGGCGGCCTGCCCGACGCGTCCGCGAGCTGCGGTTGCGGACGCCCTGTCCGTTCGGTACGGCACCGTATGGAGGCGGACGATAACAGAGCCCCGGGCGGGGGATGTTGTGCGCCGCAGCATCGGCGGCGGCATGCGCGCAAGTCCGATCGCGGGTCGGACGAGCCCCTCTCCGAGGCCGTCCCGCGCCACGGCCGACCAGACGCCGGACGCCCGGTATCGCCTCGTTCTGCCCCGGCCGCTGTCCGGTCCGGCAGGGGATGTTCCGGTACAATCGCCGGCCCGCGCCCAACCTGCACCGGACATGATCGTCCTCGAGGGCCAACCGGCCCTATCGCCGTTCCGTCGCGACCGTCTCGAATCCCGTCTCCAGGCCCTCGTCCCCGCGCTGCGCGTCTCCGGCGCCCGGTTCGTCTACTGGGTCGAACCCGAGCCCGGCGCCCGTCCGGATGCGGTCATCCTACAGCGCATTCTCGAGGCCGGCGCCGCGGACGAACGTGCCCCGCGCGCACCCGGCGCGGTCTCGCGCTGGGTCGCGCCGCGGCTGGGCACGATCTCGCCCTGGGCCAGCAAGGCCACCGAGCTGCTGCGCGGCGCCGGCCTGCCGGTGCGCCGGGTCGAACGCGGCACCCGGATCGATCTCGAAGGCTTCCCGGCCGACCCCGCCGCGCGGGCCGCGGTCGCCCGCGTCCTGCACGACCCCATGACCCAGTCGCTGCTGGCCGACGAGGCCGACGGCGCCGCGCTGTTCGTCGCGCCGGCGCGCGGTGCGCTGGAGGTTGTCCCGCTCGCCGACCTCGAACGCGCCAACACGCGCCTCGGCCTCGCCCTCGCGCAGGACGAAATCGACTACCTGCGCGCGCGCTACGCCGAACTGGGCCGCGACCCGCACGACATCGAGCTGATGATGTTCGCGCAGGCCAATTCCGAACACTGCCGGCACAAGATCTTCAACGCGAGCTGGACCGTCGACGGTCGCAACGAAACGCTCAACGGCGGTCCGGTCTCGCTGTTCCGGATGATCAAGCACACCCACGCGCAGACGCCGGAGCACACGCTGTCGGCGTACAGCGACAACGCCGCGGTGGTGGAGGGATATCCGGCGAAGCGTTTCCGACCCGATCCGGCGACGCTCGAATACCGCGCCGAAACCGAGGCGCCCAGCGCGTTCTGCATCAAGGTCGAGACCCACAATCATCCGACCGCGATCTCGCCGTTCGCGGGCGCGTCCACCGGCAACGGCGGCGAGATCCGCGACGAGGGCGCGACCGGCCGCGGCGGCAAGCCCAAGGCCGGGCTGTGCGGGTTCAGCGTCTCGCATCTGCGCATCCCGACCCTGCCGCAGCCGTGGGAGGCGACGCGCGC
>JBIJAD010000118.1:0-10412 GCA_044345955.1 Lysobacteraceae bacterium | reverse complement strand
TGGGGCGATAGTCGGGGCATGGAAAGCGCATCTCGTCGAAGTCGAAGCGCTCAAAAGCGATGCTGTGAAGCTAGCGCTACTGTCGTCGCCTGCCTTGGGTTGGTTGGCTGCGCATGACGACACTATTGCCGCACTGACGAATCTACGGATTCTGGGGTGGGTCATCAAGGCGGGCTCGGCGCTGGGTTCGAACGCTGGTGGACTGGCGTCACACACCGCCATCGCCGACCACCTCTGGAAGTATTGGACAAAAGATCGCGCCGACATTCAGGCGCTCATGATGCGCTTCGCCCAGCGAGAAGCGTCATTCGAGCGCAGCTTCGCTCTGGCCGACTTGGAGCCGGCGGACACGGCCACGTTCACGCAGCGGCCCACGGAGCTTCCGCTGCGACTGAATAAGCGGACCAACCGCATCGAGTTCGAGCACGATCTCGCGGCGGATTGGTCGCGATTTCAGGTCCTGAAGCAGATTGGGACGAATACGCACCGTTGGGCCGAACTGGCCGGCAATCCACTTTGGACGAACGCACTTCGGATGCTGGGCCAGTTTCTGCTGAGACAGCCGGCTGAGACTGGCACAGCTTGGGACGTCGCCTTCGATGCCGCTGAGGCCGCGAATAACAGTTTGGCGGGCGATATCCTCCTTGATGCGCTGTGCTTAGACCCTAACGCCGAGCACTTCCTTACCGAGCGTGTCGACCTCCTGCTTGGTAGCGGTGCGAAACACTTCACCCGGATGCTTTTGCGCTTTCATCACAATGCGACAGTACCGATCAACGGCGCAATGGGACTGAGCACGACTGTCGGCCTGTACATGGAGGCGCGGTACCGCTCGGTTGTCTTCGGTAGGTGGCCGCCGGTTCTCCGCTTCCTCATTGCGCAGCGGGAGCGACTAGTTGGGCTGGTTTCGTCCGCTCTTGCGAAGGTCATCGAAACCTGGCTGACGAAAACGCCGCTTACACTGAGCAGCGGCAATCCGATGCCTTTCCGCCTGGAGATGGCAGAAGTGGCGCTCGCCATGGCTCGGACTGTTCAGGTCGAGAAGGGTCACGGCGTTATGTATTTGATGGATGACCTTTCGCTGTATACCGCACCACTGGCCGGCGCGGCCGATCTCCCGACCGAGGTCGGGAACTGGGCGCTCGAACTCGCTGGACGCCGATCAGTCGACACTGATGTCAAACGGCGCATCGCCGAGGTTCAACTGCATAAGGCGAAGACGCATGCCGAGCGCCTGAAGACCGATACCGAATACAAAGCACGGCACGAAGAACGGAAGCAGATGCCCATCTCACTCGGGTCGTTCCGCGAACGTTTACCGCCTTGGCCGCTAGGCGCGAACTTCAAGGTGGACGTGGATTTTCGGGCCGCCTGCATCAAGGGGAACGGCATCTATTCTCTTATGCGTGCGCAACCTAGTCTGGCGGCTGAGGTCCTGCTCGCGCTCATCATCGAAGGCCAGCCCGAACGGGAGTACGGATCCGACCGGTTCGAAGTGGACCTCGGCCTCGAATACTCTGAGGACGCATACCCGACAGCCTTTTGGAAGAGCCCGTTCTTCCACTTCTTTCAGCTCGCCCCGGAAGTGGCTCTCACTACGCTCATCGCGCTGGTGAACTTCTGCACAGAGCGATGGCTCGCCGAGGCCATGAAGGATCGCACTGACAAGCTCCCCGGGATGATACTGAAGTTCGCAGACGGATCGGATGAGACACTCCCCGGCTGGTGGCAGGCCTTTGGCTGGCCGCAGTCCAATGATTTGCGTAACGGAAATCTGTTCTGCGCGCTCGATGCGTTGGAGCGCTGGCTTACGCTTCGGCTGGACAAGGGTGAAGACATCACCGCTGATATCGAGAGGATACTCCGAGAGGGGAAATCTACGGCGTTTGTGAGCGTGCTCGTCAACGTCGCCAAGTATCAACCGTCTCTGCTTAAAGGACCCCTTGCAACCCTACTGACGTTCCCAAACATATTTTTTTGGGACAGCGCTCGTGTGAAGCGAGTTCGCGACAACTTCATCGGATGGAGTTGGTTGCAGGGCGGCGAGGCGTTATTCGACTTCGCACGCGATTGGACCTTAGCGCCTCATCGACAAGAGACGTTCCTCAATATCGTCGTCGATCTTCTCAAGATCGACGACGCCGTTGCGGATCACCTCCAAGCGCGGCTACCTATATGGGCGCTACCTGAAGACCCGAAAGAGGCGTTGGAGTTCAAACTGCTTTTCGCCGCGCTCGATCGGGCCAACTATCCGACTGTTATTGATCCGGTGACCGGCGCAGAAACTCGGCGCTTCGTGTCTCCTGAAGAACTGAGCCGCGAGGTGCAATCATGGGAAGCTGATCGGGCGCCCACCCTCACATACCTTCTGCTGCCGGACCGATGTGAGCAGCGACTTCGGAGCGGCAAGCAACTCACCAACGGCGAGGTCGCGTATCTCTTCAATCTGCTCAAGGAATGCGAGGAGGGAGCGGGAGGAGACATTGATGACGTGAAGTCAAAATGTCGTTTCGCTGCAGCTAGCACCCTTGTTGTATTGGGCGGTGCTCTTCTCGAGCAGAACCCAGAGGCGCATAAGCACTCGATCGAAGTCGTGCGCGCTGGGGTGTCGGCGATCGCGTCAACAGGAGA
Organism: Lysobacteraceae bacterium; assembly: GCA_044345955.1. GTDB lineage: Bacteria > Pseudomonadota > Gammaproteobacteria > Xanthomonadales > Xanthomonadaceae > Lysobacter_I. The sequence goes on along the minus strand of JBIJAD010000118.1, from coordinate 7,781 downwards.
GGAGATTCGCGGGCTGCGCATGGGCAGCCTCCGCGACGAGCTGAAGTTCGTCGCCTACGCGGTCATGCATCTGTGGCTCGCCGAGGGAGCTGATGTCCGGGAATGGGAGGTCGCCGTCTTACGCCTTTTGACAAGTGGCGACACGCGGGCGGTGGCCGTTGTGGTCAGCGTCGCCTACGCTAATCGAGAGCAACTTGGCACCGCATGGTGGCTTCTGCTCCGCGCCGGGCTCTTCTGGTCGGGTCTCGCCCTGCTCGCTCCACACCACGGCGATGGAGATGATGTAGAGCGGGCTTGGATGGTTTGGCTCGCGCGACTGCGGCGCTTTCCGCTCAGTGGATCGAATGCGACGCCGGATGACCTCGACTTCAAGCGTGTCGTCGCGGGTCGAGAACGTCTGGGCTTCCAACGCCGCATGCGGCGCTACAACGCCGGCGACGAGACTTGGCGCGGAAAACCTGAGCGCGATGGCGACGGTTCGCTAGACAGTCATTTCCTCGGAGTCCTGTTCAACTGGCTCATCGAAGGCGATGGTACTGGCGATCACAGCCTCGACGCTCGGTTGGCATTACGCATCTGGGACTACGACGCCAGTCACGGCGAATACGACTTGCCAAGCCAGAACCTCGGATATGACATCCTCCTGAAGCTCGGAGCGCTGGCGATCGCTGCACCCAAAGGAGAAGATCGCGCGATTTGGGAGCCCGTTCTCTCCCACGGCCCGGCCGCACACTACGCGCTACAGCACTTCATTCGCGGCTTGTTCCTGCGTCTCGGGAAGGGAGACGATCCGCTAGCATTCGAGCGTGTCTGGCATGCCACTGCGGAGTACGGCCTCGCCGCCGATTGGTCTCAACCTGGCCTCTGGTTCCGTGGCGAGCGCTTGATTTGCGACTTGCTCGGATTCGGTCATGAGGACGCGCTTTCTCGACTGAATGCGGGTGCGGCTCTGCGGATGAAGGATGTCTACGAAAGGTGGGCCGTCTTGCACCTGGCTCGCGACGAAGACTGCGTTTCGCGCTTCTGCCACTTTCTTACGACAAACTTCGGAACGCCGCTCCGCCTAGACGGACTTCGCTGGCTCGCTACCATGCTCAAGGATAGCGAGCCTTCCGGTCACTGGTACCGCGAAGGCACGGGCGATGCATTGGTGGCGCTGGTGGCGGCGACGTTGAGTTCCGATGCGCAGGCACTGTCACACGATGCCCATGCGCGACAGGCGCTGGTCGAGGTAACTGCTGCACTTGCCGCCAAGAACATCCCAATAGCCCTTGCTCTTCAAGAGCGCATCAAGCTTCTGAGATGACGTACAAAAAGGCCTTCACTTGGATGCTGGCATGCGCCGCCTCCTTCAGACGGAAGGCCCGAGTAAGAGTCGCCGCCGCAGAGGACGGCGCGGCGCACGCATCGCTGGACGCAATGGTAGGTGCCGGCAACTCCTGGATGGGTGATATGGGCGCTGGGACTGGTCATGCGGACAGTATTGCGCAGGCGGTGGGTGAGGGGTGTCGGAAAAGGTCGTGCCAGCATGTCGGAAAATTCTGAATTGTGGGTGTCCCGGTTCCATCACAAGCTTCGTTTCCGGTAATTGTTGCGGACAGGCTCTCGATCTGACACTGTAGACACAACCATCTCGCGGACCGCACAGGGGAGAATGGCATGCGTCTCAACTGGCAATTGTCCGTCACCGCCGTTGCAGCGTTGAGCTCGGCTCTCGCGTTCACCATTTTCGTCGCACCCGTGGCTACAGCCGAAGAGCCAAAGCCGGATCCGACGGTGACGTTTCTAAAGGATTGGGGCGTTGTTTCAAGCGTCGGCAGCAAGATCTTTGACCACGCTCTTCGGAAGGCCGGCTACGAGTCCGAAGATGTGGCATTTCGCGAGGACGTGCGAGAGCGGCTGGGTCGTATTGAAGGTCTCGTGCTTGGTCTGTACGGCAAGCTTGAAGAGTTGAACACCCAGGTCAGAGTTCAAGCATTAGCGGTCAACACCCGAATGCACATCAGCCAAGTCAGCAATGCCGCGCGCCTATACGCGCACATCGCTGAGGCAGACCCCGAGTCTTCGGAGAGTCGCGAAATCCTCACAAACGTGTTCCGAGACGCGAACCAGGGCATGACTGGTTTGCTCAACTACCAGACCTACGGATTTTCCGCTTATCAATCCGTGTTTCTTGCAGCGGCACTCGCTGATGACGCTTCGGTTGGCCTGGGACATTCCCGCAGGACGCGCTGTCGCGCATTGAACGACGCCAAGGTCTATTTCGAACAGGCATTGAGCGCGTCCAATTCGGAATCTTTCCCCAACCAATGCGCGGCGTGGTTGGCTAACGACAAGAGCATGCTCGCGGACTTCGAAAAAAATTGGCGATCGGGTAGTATCGGCAGTGCGCAGATGTACTCCTACAGGTGCAGGGTCAATAGGGGAGGAGGGGGGAAGTTTGGCGTTGGCCAAAGCTCTTACGAAACCGACTGCTCTGCTCCGGGATGGCTCATAGTCGAATTTGAGGGAACGCTCGAGAGCGGCCCTAGGCCCAAGCTTTTTGCCTTGCCCGCGATTCCACCTAACGCGACTTGGAATGACTTGCTGCCCAATCCGGGCGAGCGTCAAGTGTCAGGATTCGACCCGTGGCGTTGGGAAGATATACGCGCGGGAGTGAGACTGTTCCAGAGGCCCAACAACATTTCCTTTGGCGGCGACCATCGTCCCTTGGCGAGGCTCCATGCGATTGAGGCGCTGGTATTGATAATGCACAAGGCGTACAAGCCGGTGCACGAGAAAGCGCTCTTTAGTTGCGCCGCAGAGAAGGAAGCGAAGGCAATTCTCGAACGCATCAGCGCTCAGTCCGCTAGCCTAAAGTGTCGATAGCAGCGGTAGTGGCGAAAGGTGCGACGTCCGGACAGCCCTCGGCATAGGGCCGCACGGGGTCGCGCCTCTCGCGATTTACCCCGGGAAATTGGGTCAGGTTCATTTACCAATGTCCGCTACTGGCTGAAAACGAACGATCTCCACTGGAACCGTCTACCTGAAGTCCCGACTGCCTGTCTGCAACTTCGCAAGCAGTCCACCGTAGTTTTCCATCCGACTCACGAGCAGGTGTTGCACGCCATCAGCTCGTTCTAGTCGCCCGTCGATGGCCATTAGGTTCGATTCCAACAGCTCACGCCGCTGTTCCTCGGCCGTCCGCTGCCACACAACCGCATTGACCATGCCGTGCTCGTCTTCGAGCGTTACGAAGGTCACGCCACTGGCGGTCTCGGGTCGTTGGCGCATCCGCACGAGGCCAGCGAAGCGCACGCGCTTGCCGTGGGGCACCTTGGCGAGGTCGGCCGAGGATAGACAGCGCCGCGCGGTGAGCTGCTTGCGGATCAGGCTCAGCGGGTGCTTGCCGAGGGTGAGGCCGATCGAGGCGTAGTCTGCTGCCATGTCTTCGCCGACGCTCGGCAGCGGAATGGCCAGATCTGGCTCGGCGGTCTGCGGCAGGCCGTCGAACAGCGGCAGCGGTGCTTCGACGCCGGCGATGGCCCAGCGTGCGCGGTGGCGGTGGCCGCTGAGGCCCTTCAGCGCGCCGGACTCGGCGAGCAGGGCCTGGTGGCGACGGTCGACGCTGGCGCGATGGCACAGGTCGGCGACGTCGGCGAAAGGGCGCGGCGCGCGTGCGGTGGCGATGCGTTCGGCGACGTCTTGCGAGAACCCGCTGACTAGCCGCAGCCCAAGCCGGATCGCCGGCTTGCCGCGAGTATCGCCATCGGCGAATTCCAACCCGCAGTCCCAGTCGCTGTAGCGCACATCGACCGGCAGCACGCGGATGCCTTTGCGCTTGGCATCCTGCAAGAGTTGGTCCGGGGTGTAGAACCCCATCGGCTGGCTGTTGATCAGGCTGGCGACGAAGGCGGCGGGCTCGTGACATTTCAGCCAGCAGCTCGCGTAAGTCACCAGCGCAAAGCTCGCGGCATGGCTCTCGGGAAAGCCGTAGCTGCCGAAGCCCTTGATCCGCTCGAAGGTCTGCTCGGCGTACTCGCGGCTGTAGCCTCGCGCGAGCATGCCGGCGAGCAGTTTCTCGCGATACGGTTCGAGACCGCCGCGGCGCTTCCATGCGGCCATAGAACGCCGTAATTGGTCGGCTTCGCCGGGCGTAAAGCCGGCCGCATCGACCGCGACCTGCATCACCTGTTCCTGGAACAGCGGCACGCCGAGCGTGCGCTCGAACACATGCTTCAGGCGTGGCGGGTAGTCGATGGGTTCCTCGCCCCGGCGCCTGCGCAGGTAGGGGTGGACCATGTCGCCCTGGATCGGACCGGGGCGCACGATCGCGACCTCGATGACCAGGTCGTAGAAGCAGGTCGGCTTCAGACGCGGCAGCATCGCCATTTGCGCCCGCGATTCGATCTGGAACACGCCCACGGTGTCGGCGCGGCCGATCATCGCATAGGTCGCTTTGTCCTCGGCCGGGATCGTGGCAATCGATAGATCACGGCGCCCGGTGGCGCGCAATACGTCCAGCGTCTTGCGCACGGCGGTGAGCATGCCAAGCGCAAGACAATCGACTTTCATCAGCCCGAGCGTGTCGAGGTCGTCCTTGTCCCACTGCAACACGGTGCGGCCCTCCATCGCCGCGTTTTCGGTCGGCACCAGCGTGTACAGCGGATGTTCGGAGATCACCATGCCGCCCGGGTGTTGAGACAGGTGGCGCGGGAAATCCATCAATTCCGCGGTCAGCGCGATGACCCGCCGCAGGATCGGCGTGTCCGGGTCGAAGCCCTGCTCGCGCAGATAGTCCGGTACCGGCGCATGGCCGCCCCAGCGGTCCATCGTGCGCGCCAGCCGGTCCACCTGGTCGGGCGGCAGGCCGAGGGCCTTGGCAACATCGCGCACCGCGCCGCGGCCGCGGTAGCTGTTGGCCACCGCCGTCATCGCGGCGCGGTCGCGGCCGTAGCGGTCGAAGATGTACTGGATGACTTCCTCGCGCCGCTCGTGCTCGAAGTCGATGTCGATGTCTGGCGGCTCGTTGCGTTCGCGCGAGATGAAGCGCTCGAACAGCAGATTCATACGGCCCGGATCGAGCTCGGTCACGCCCAGCGCGAAGCACACCGCCGAGTTGGCCGCCGAGCCACGACCCTGACAGAGAATGCCGCGGCTGCGCGCGAAGCGGACGATGTCGTGGACGGTCAAGAAATAGGATTCGTATTGCAGCTCGGCGATCAACGCCAGCTCGTGCTCGATCAACTCCCGTGCCCGTTGAGAGGCGCCATCTGGCCAACGCCAGCGCATGCCGTCTTCCGTCAGCGCGCGCAACCACGAGGTTGGCGTGTAGCCGTCCGGCACTAACTCGTGTGGATAGGTGTAGCGCAATTGGTCGAGCGTGAAGCGGCACCGCTCGGCGACACGCAAGGTCTCCGCGAGCAGATCCGCGGGATACAGCGCCGCCAGTGCCTCGCGCGTGCGCAGATGACGCTCGCCGTTGGGGAACAGGCGCCAGCCGGCATCGGCCACGGTGGTGTGGTGGCGGATCGCCGTCAGCGTGTCCTGCAGCGCGCGCCGTCGTCGCACGTGCATGTGGACATCGCCCGCAGCCACCAGCGGCAGGCCGTGGCGCTCGCCCAAAGCGCGCAGCCGTGACAAACGCTCGGCATCGTCCGCACTGCGGTGCAGTTCGACAGCCATCCACAGCCGCTGCGGAAATAGGCCGATCAACCATGCAGCATCCGCCTCCGATGGCCGATCCGTGGGTACCCAGAGCGCCAGCAGCCCGAGCGGCAACTCGACGAAGTCCGTCCGCAGCGACCGATACTCGCCCTTCGCGGCACGACGTCGCGCGATGGTGATGAGCTTGCACAGTGCGACGTAACCGTCGAGGTCGACGGCCAGCAGCACCAGCTTCGGGCCATCCTCGATCTGCACTTCGCTGCCCACGATCAGCGGCAGCTCGAATTCCCGCGCAGCCTCGTAGGCGCGGACGATGCCGGCCATCGAGCACTCGTCTGTGATCGCGAGCGCGCGATAGCCGCAGCGCTTCGCGCGCTCGAACAGTTCCTTCGCCGTCGATGCCCCGCGCTGGAAGGAGAACGCCGACAGGCAATGTAGCTCGGCGTACTCGGGTGGCGCATCGTCGTTCATGCGAACCAGCCGTGCAGCTGGAACGGGCCGTACTCTCCCGGCGCACAGAACACCCAGGCGCGCTGGCCCTGCACTGTCCGGATGACGTAGTAGTCACGACGCGCATCGTCGCCATCCCACCAGCCGGACTCGATCCGCTCCGGGCCGGACAGGATTTCGAACCGTGTCTCGCGCAGCGGGATCGGTCGATCCAGCAACCAACCCGGCCGCAGCGGCAATGCGGGTGGCTGTAGGCGCGGGACCGCCGTACCCGTCGCTCGCTCGGGGCGATGGTCCGCCTGCATACCGATGCCGTGGACGGCTTCATCACCGAGCCGGGCGCGCAATCGCTCGCGCAACTGCTCCCACGGCACCGCCTGCTGCGGCCGGGTGTCGAACAGATCGCGCGACGCGGGCACGAAGGCCGGCAGTTCCTCGGCGATCAGTCGCAATGCCCGCGTCGCGGCAGGCAACCGGACCTGGTCCAGCCGGCTGCGAGCGATGTCGAACAGCACGCCGGCATCGCGCTCGGCCGAGAGCAGGCCGATGGCGATGACTGTAGCCGGGTGGAACTCGTGCGCGAAGTGCAGCGAGAACCGCTGCACACCCCCGTCACGGCTGGAGAGAAAGGCCGACAGGTCCGAAGTCAGCCGGCGCAGCGGGAACAGCAGGCCCTGGCTGGTCTCGACCTCGTCCTCGAACTCGATGAACGCCTCGAAACGATCGGGCGGCTCGAAGTAGCGCAAGGGCGGTTCGACATGGCCGCGAATCTGGTCGAGATGGGCAAGCACCGTCTTCGGGAAACGTCGCGTCACCGTCTCGCGCGGCAGCTCGAACACCTGCCGAAGTTTGCGCATGCCCATGCGCGAGAACGCGGTCGCGATCTCCAGCGGCAGCCCGCTGCGCTCGATCGGCAATTGGCCTAGCGCCTGGTTGAGCTGGGGGTCATCGATGCCGATCTCGTCGTGCGCATTGGCCAGCACCCGCGCGGCGTAGGGGTTCGGTGCGGCGACGAGCCGGTGCCGGAACCCGAGGTCGGCTAGCTCGGAAAGCAAGCGTCGCGAGAGCATCGGCCAGTCGCCGAACAAGGCGCGGCTGGCGCCGATTTCCAGCACCAACGCATACGCGAAATCCAGACTCACCTGCGAGCTGAAGCTGTAGGCCCAGGTCGCCAGCAGATCGCGCGCCTGCGTTTCGGCTTTCGGGTCGTACTCGTGCGGGACGAAGGCACTGGTGAGGGCTTGCGCGGCCGACACCAGCATGCCGCGCCGCAGCCCGAGCGCGGCGGCGGCCGGGCTGACGGCGTGCAGCTCGCGCCGCTGCGCCGGGCCGGCGACCAGCACCAGCGGCCGTCTGGGTTCGGGATGCGCTCGGAGGACGGCATCCATCGCCAGATGCGGCAGCAGCAGGCAAGCCCAGCGCATGCGCACGCACCTCAGTGTGTACCGGTCATAGCGACCGGCCGGGCGGGTGGCGTGCCGCCGCGGCACTTCAGCACGCGGATCGTGCGCTCGGCCGGTTCGATCACCAGGCGCAGCGCGGCCGGCGACGGGTTCGCGGCTTCGCGCAGCGGGCGGAACGCGATCGCCAGGCATTGGCCATCGGCCGCGGCTGTCGCGAGCCGGCGCAGAGCGCGGTCATCGGCCTTCTGCGGCCAGCACAGCACGGCTTTGCAGGCGGCCGAG
>JBIJAD010000459.1:0-2816 GCA_044345955.1 Lysobacteraceae bacterium | reverse complement strand
CGGGCCTGATCCGCGAAACCCGCCGCAACCAGGGGCCCCGGCAGATCACGACCAGAACCGGATGGCAGAGGCTGCAGAAACTCGGAAGTCGCTGGATCACACTCGGAAAACGTGGGATATCTGGGCTTCGGCGTCCCGTGCCGATCAGGCACGGAGGCATCGGTCGGTCTCTTCACGGCGCCAACTACCCGACCCCGACCTCGCGATCGATCACCGCGACCGTGCACCGGTAGAGATCGTCGGCGTTCTCCGGCGTGTCGGCGATGCTGACGAGGCCGAGCTTGCCGTGCTCGCTCAGCGCACCGATCAGATTGAAGACGACACCCTGCTGCCGGGTGGGTTCGAAATGCAGCCGATGTTCGACGATCAGATCGACCAGATCGTCGGGGGTGAGCCGGCGGTATTCCGGTCGGCACAGGTTGTCGGAGGCTCGGTACACGCGCCGCTGCCCGGTCGGGGTGAGGAATTCGCAGCGATCGGGGTCGTAACGGCCGTCGGTGAGGAACTGCAGCATCTGGAACGGCAGCGTGGTCCCGCCCTTGCGCAGATTGATCTCGATCGCATGATGCCTCCAGTCGTCGCCGTCGCGCGCGGTGACGAAGTCCACGCTGAAGCGGCCGAGCACGCCGTAGCCGCGCAGCACCTCGCCGATCCGCGCGCCCGCGGCCTGCAGCGATGCGCGATAGCGCGCGTCGGCGGGGAAGGTGCTGCCGAGGAAGACCTGGCCGCTCGGCCCGCCCAGCAGTTGATCGTGGGTGGAGATCATTTCGAGCGCGCCCAGCGCGTTGATCCGCATCTGCACCGAGGGCGAACGCTTGTCGTCGCCATCGATCCAGGCCTCGACGATGCCGCCGGTCGCGGCGAATTTCTCCAGATAGCGTTCGACCGAGAGGCCCTGCGCTTCGGGTTTCAGACGTCGCGGCATCTGCGCTTCGATCGTCGCCGCATCGATCGCCGATGCCGCGTCGCCCGCGTAATCGAACACCGCATTGCCTTCGCCGGAAAACCCTTCTTCGAGCTTCACCACCGCGCGTCGCAACGCAGGATTGCGCTGCTTCAGCGCGGCCAGCGCGGCGTACAGCGCCGGCAGGTCGCGCAGGCCCTCGGCGCCGTCGGGCAAGGCGACGCCGGCCTCGCGGAAAGCGCGACGCCCGCCGCTCTTGCTGCCGAGCCAGCCCAGCGCGGGGTCGCAGGCGTACAGCGGGATGCCGAGACGCACCGCGAGCGCGACTTCGTCGTCGGTGGCGTTGAAGCAGCTCAGATGCGCGGTCGCCGGATCGGCGATGGCGTCGCGGATGCGCTGCAGCAACCGCGGCCGCTCCAGAATCTTCGCGGTCAGCGAACGCGGGCCGGCATCGTAGGCCGAGAGCAGGGTCAGCCGGCGCCGCGCATGGCCGCTGGGCACGCCCGACAACAGGCTCAGGTAGTAGTCGATCACCACCGGGTCGATCGGCGTGCTGGTCACGTACACGACCCGCGTGCGCGGCAGGCGCAGCAGCATCAGCATGCTCAACTGCCGCTCCTCGTAATGCGCCGCGCCGACGATGTGCGAGAGCGTGTCCTGATCCAGACTCAGCCCCGGGATCACCACCACCGTGCGCTCGGCCAGCGGATCGGCGTAGACCTCGCGGAACATCGGGTCCAGCCGCGTCTGCAGCGCCAGGAAGCGTTCGCGGACAGTCTGCGTTGCGGGCGGATCGTGACGCATCGAACGGCTCTCCCGAGGGTTCGTGAGCGGGGCCCGGTCAATCCATCGCCGGGTCGAAACGACGGTACAACGAAGGGTCTTCCAGCATCGGCGCAAGGCGTCGCGCGATCAGATCGACCCAGTGCGCGCGCTGCGCCTCGTCGTCCAGCACATCCTGGCGCAACTCGATCAGCAGATGCGGCAGACCGCAGGCTTCGGCGTGCTCGGCCATGGTGTAGCCGAAACCGACGCGGCCCGAGTAGGGTTCGTTGTCGCCCACGTCCACACCGTCCACCTCGCGCAGCGCCCGCATGAAGGGCACGGCCATGCGCCCGTCCTCGTTCCACAGCGCCGCGATCGGCCAGCGCCGCCGCACGCCGCCGAGTTCCGGCGCGAAGCTGTGGATCGAGATCAACGCCGGACTCTCGCCATCGGCCATGCGCGCATGCAGCCAGGCGGAGATCGCGCGATGGTAGGGCTGATGGATCTCGCGCCAGCGCTGTCGCCGCGCCGCCTCGCCCAGATCGCGATTGCCCGGCACCAGCGTGCCGTCGCTCACGGCCGGACACAGGGTCGGATCGTCGTAGGCACGATTGGCATCGGCGACCAGGCGCGAATACCCGTGCAGGAACGCAGGCAGCCCCAATCGCGCGGCGAGCGCCCGGGTGACGGCGGCGGCGTGTAGATCGACCGCGATATGCCGCGCGAATTCCGACGGCGGCAAGCCCAACTGCGCCAGCGACGCCGGCACCGCCGCCGACGCGTGATCGCACAACAGCAGCGCACGCGCGGAGCCCCCGGGCAGAAAGGTGAAAGCAGGCGGATCCAACGCGCCGATCAACCCCGCCCCGGCATCCGCGGGCGCATCGGCGGCGTAGTCGTCGTCATGGCGCATGCGGCGATGATGACAGTCCTGCGGGGCGGGGGACAAGCGGCGGCAGCGGCCGGGCGGCATCGCAAGCACCTGCTTGCCTTCCGCGAACCTTGGGCGTTGATTTCCCGTCGTAAGCTCCCCCGTCAAGCGGACACCTCGCAAGTAGAGTTTCTGGTGTGGTGGTGACGGTAATCGGCCGGCGTCATGCCGCCGAGTGAGTCGTGGGGGCGGTGCTCGTTGTAGTCGATCAGGAAT
>JBIJAD010000117.1:0-10414 GCA_044345955.1 Lysobacteraceae bacterium | reverse complement strand
GACGATCCGGTGCACGAGCGCTCCGCGATCCGTGCGGGGCTCAACCGGCCCGGCGGCAACGGCGGTCGTGCAGAGCGAAAACACGGGAAAGACGACGGCCAGGGCCGCGGCCAGGAACCCTTTGTTCACGGAAATCCCCCTCAGGAAAAGCATGCGGCATGCGCCTCGTCGAAGACGAACGCGATCCCGACGGGGAAACGGCCATCGACGAGCGGAGGCCGCATCGATATCGCCATCGGCGAACGCGCGAGGCCCGCCGATCCCGGCCTCGCTTCTGCATGCTGCAGGGGGAGCCGGCCTCAGTTGCGGCCGGGCGTGCGACAGCAACTGGCGTAGGCGGTGCCGACGCTGGTCACTGTGCCTTCATTGGCGAAGGCGCAGAAATGGGTGCCCTCGGCAGGGAGACTGCGGGTGGTGACCACGCGGCCGGCGAACTCGGACATGCTGCAGCCGCCGCCGGTCAGGGCATAGCCGGCCGGGCAGGCATCGGTGACGGTGGTGGTGAAGCCGTTGGCGGCGACCACGACGTTTTCCGAAGTCTGCTCGATGCAATCCAGCCGGGTCGCCTGCGGCTCGGTGTAGTAGCCGACGATGTCGGCGACCAGATGGGTCTGGGCGAAACTGTAGACGGTCAGCTCCGCGGCATCGTCGCCCTGATCGAGCCGGACCACGGCCAGATTGCCGCGGATATCGCCGGCGACGTAGTTGACCGTGGCGGCCAGCGGACGGGCGACGCCGAAGGGATGGGCGGTGACGAAGCCGCCGGTCGCGGGCGAGACCACGGTGAAATTGATCACCGCCGCCGCGAACGAACCGGCGGCGCCGATGCCGCAGTCGCCGGTGGCGCCGCCCTGGAAGCCGAAGTCGCTGACTTCGGTGATGTCGAAATCGCGGCTGGCGTTGCCCGCGATCTGACCGCCGATCACGCGGGTGTCGATGATGCGACAGGGCGTCACCGGCACGAAGACCAGATCGTTGGCGACATCGCCCAGCGCCTTGGTCGGGCGGCGCAGGCTGCCGCTGTGCATCGCCGCGGCCAGGTTCCCGGAAGCGTCGGCTCCGCGTCCTGTGCGCAGGAACGCGTCGTTCATGCTTTCGAAGGTCGGCGCCTGCGCCGCGATGGCGAGCGTGCCCAGCGAGGCCCGTGCGAACACCGGTACCATGTCCATCGCCCATTCGCGCACATCGGCGCCGTAGGTGCGCTGCACGTGCGGCCCCCAGGCCATGACGATGCGGTGGACCAATTCGCCGCGCAGCGTGCGCGGCTTGCCGGCCGCATCGGCGATCTGCGGCGACAGGGCGAGAACGGCGAAGGCGAGGATGCCGGCCAGCAGGCCGGCCAGGGAGGGATGGCGGTTCACGATGGGGTTCTCCGGAAGCTGACGGTGCGATGCCCCTTCCCCGGAGGCGTCGCGCGGGGCGACATAGTGCCCGATCCCCATCGGGAGAAGCCACCGCGACACGGGTCCCGGGCCCGCCGATGCATCCGCCGGATCGACGCTGCCGTATCCAGCCGCATGCATTCGCCCAGCCAGACGCCGCACTCCAGTCCCCTCGCCGAGCGCCAGACGGGGGTCGCCGCACACGCCGGCATCCGTCGTCGCGATCACGTAAAGCGGCCCCGCCTCTTGCCGCTGGCGGCGGTCTCGCTGAACATGCGTCTTCCCCCGCCTGCTCCAGGAACCCGGATGGCCGATTCGCGACCAGACACCGCCACGCCCGAGACCCCGGGGCTCGACGCCCTGCTGGTCGAGGTTGCGGGCGGCAGCCGCAACGCCTTCGAATCCCTCTATCGCGCGAGCGCTTCGCGCCTGTTCGCGATCTGCCTGCGCCTGCTCTCCGACCGGGCCGAGGCCGAGGATGTGCTGCAGGAGGTCTTCGCCACCATCTGGAACAAGGCCCATCAATTCGACCCCGAGCGCGCCAGCGCGATGGCCTGGCTGGCGATGATCGCGCGCAACAAGGCGATCGATCGCCTGCGCGCGGCGCCCGCGCGCGGGCAACTGGCCCCGATCGAGGTCGCCGAGGATATCGCCGACGCCGGCCCGACCCCGCTGCAGACCGCGATGAGCGGCGACGACAAGGCCCGTCTCGAGGCCTGCATGCGTCAGCTCGACGAACGCCGGCGCTCGCTGATCCGGGCCGCGTTTTTCGAAGGGTCGACCTACGAGGAACTGGCGCAGCGGATCGCCTCGCCGCTGGGCTCGGTCAAGAGCTGGATCCGCCGCGGGCTGCTGCAACTGCGGGGGTGCCTGGAAGCATGAACGTGCGCGACCTCCACGATCAGGATTTCGAGGGCCGCGAGCCGCCCTCCGCCGACCTGCTGGCCGGCGAATACGTGCTCGGCGTACTCGATGCCGAACAGCGCCGCGAGGCGCAGGCGCGGATCGAACGCGACCCGGGATTCGCCCGGCTTGTGGCCGACTGGGAGTGCCGACTGGCGCCGCTGCTGGCCGAACACGGCGAGGCCGAAGTGCCGACCCATCTGTGGCCACGAATCCGCAGCCGGCTGGGCTGGGCTGCAGTCGAGGGCGGCCGCGCGCAGACCGGCGGCATGTGGCAGAGCACGGGTTTCTGGCGTCTGGCGACCGGCCTGGCCGCGGCCGCGGCCATCGCCGCGCTGGCGATCGGCCCGCTTGGCCTGTTCCGCGGCGAAGAGTCTGTCGGCCCAGGCCCGGTCGTGGTCGAGCCGACCCCACCGCCGGTCGAAGACCCGGATGCGCCCAAGCCGGTCAGCACCCTGACCCGGGACGACGGCAGTCCCGGCTGGCTGGCGTCGGTCGACCCGGGCGAAGGCACGGTGCTGATGGTGCCCGTACCGACCTCGGCCGATGCGCAGGGCCGCGAGCCCGAGTTGTGGCTGATTCCGCCGGGTGAGACACCGCGCTCCCTGGGCATCGTGTCGATCGATCGCTCGCACACCGTCAAGGTGCCTGACGCGCTGCGTTACGGCCTGGCAAAAGGCGCGGTGCTCGCGATCACGCTGGAACCGAAGGGCGGTGCGCCGCAGGGCGTCGCGACCGGGCCGATCGTCGCTAAGGGCGATGTCGTGATCCTGTAGTCGTCGCGCGGCTCCACCGATCCGGATGCACGAGGCTTGCATCCGGATCGCCGGTGCGCCCGTACAGGGATCGTCACCCAAGGAGTCGCACGATGGATCACGCCCCGCCCGCCACCCGTCGCACCGCTCGCGTGCGCTCGGGCCTGCGCACCGCCCTGCTGCGCTGGTTCGACACCGGCGCGACGAACGCGACCGAAGGCGACGGCGAACGCATCGACTGGCTGCGCGCGATCCCTTTCCTCGCCATGCATCTGGCCTGCCTGGCCGTGTTCTGGGTCGGCGTCTCGCCGGTCGCGGTCGCGGTCGCGATCGCGCTGTACGCGGTGCGGATGTTCGCGATCACCGGGTTCTATCACCGCTATTTCTCGCACCGCACCTTCCGCACTTCGCGCGCGGTGCAATTCCTGTTCGCGCTGATCGGCGCCTCCTGCGTGCAGCGCGGGCCGCTGTGGTGGGCGGCGCATCATCGCAATCATCATCGCCATTCCGACACCGAGCGCGACGTGCATTCGCCGGTCGTGCACGGGTTCTGGCGCAGCCACGTCGGCTGGTTCCTGACCCGCCGCGGCTTCCGCACCGACTGGGAGCGGATCCGCGATCTGGCCCGCTACCCGGAACTGCGCTGGCTCGACCGCTTCGACACCCTGGTGCCGGTCGCGCTGGCGGCGGCGCTGTTCGCGACCGGCGCGCTGCTCGAACGCTTCGCGCCGCAGCTCGGCACCAGCGCCGGTCAGATGCTGGTCTGGGGCTTCTTCGTCTCGACCGTGGCCCTGTTCCACGCCACCGTGACCATCAACTCGCTCGCGCATCGTTTCGGCAAGCGCCGCTTCGAGACCCGCGACGACAGCCGCAACAATCTGTGGCTGGCGCTGCTGACCTTCGGCGAGGGCTGGCACAACAACCATCACTTCTTCCCCGGCAGCGCGCGTCAGGGCTTTCGCTGGTGGGAGATCGACCTGACCTACTACGGCCTGCGGGTGATGGCGCTGCTGCGGCTGGTGCACGACCTCAAGCCGGTGCCCGCCTGGGTCGTGGCGCGGGCGAGGGCCGGCTGATGCGCATCGCGATCGTCGGTTCCGGCATCGCCGGCCTGGCCTCGGCCTGGCTGCTGTCGCGACAGCACGAGGTGGTGCTGTTCGAGGCCAACGATTACCTCGGCGGCCACACCCACACCCACGACATCGAACTGCATGGCCGGCGCTGGTCCGTCGACAGCGGCTTCATCGTCCACAACCCCGCGCACTATCCGCTGCTGAGCGCGCTGTTCGCGGAACTGGGCGTGGCATCGCAGCCGACCACCATGAGCTTTTCGGTGCGCGACGAGGCCAGCGGCCTGGAATACAACGCCACCGACCTGGACGCCCTGTTCTGCCAGCGCCGCAACCTGCTCTCGCCGCGGTTCTGGGGCATGCTGCGCGATCTCATGCGCTTCTATCGCGAGGCGCCCGCGCTGCTCGACCAGCCCGGCGATGGCCCGACCCTCGGCGATCATCTGCACGCAGGCGGCTACGGCACGATGTTCCGCGATCTGCATCTGGTGCCGATGGCCTCGGCGCTGTGGTCGTCGCCGTCGTCGCGGATTCTCTCCTTCCCCGCGAAATACCTGCTGCAGTTCATGGCCAATCACCAGATGCTGCAGGTCGAAGGCCGGCCGCAGTGGCGAGTGGTCCGCGGCGGTTCGAACAGCTACGTCAAGGCGCTGCGCGCGCGCTGGCGGGTGCAGGAACGGCTGTCGACCCCGGTGCGGATGGTGCTGCGCGACGCCGACGGCGTCACCGTGTTCACCGATGCCGGCGCCGAGCGGTTCGACCAACTGGTGCTGGCCTGCCACAGCGACCAGGCCCTGCGTCTGCTCTCGGATGCGGGCGAACAGGAGCGCGGCATCCTCGGCGCGATGCCCTATCAGGCCAACGAGACCGTGCTGCACACCGACGCCTCGCTGCTGCCGCGTCGGCGCAAGGCGTGGGCGGCGTGGAATGCCTACGTGCCGGGGGCGCCGGGCGATGTCTGCACCGTGAGCTACTGCATGAATCTGCTCCAGGGCCTGGACGCGCCCGAGCCGTTCGTGGTCACGCTCAACCGCACCGATGCGATCGACCCGGCGAAGATCCTGCGCCGCATGCAGTATCACCATCCGGTCTACAGCCACGCCTCGGTCGCCGCGCAGGCGCGCAAGGCCGAAATCCAGGGACGGCGCCGCACCTGGTTCGCCGGCGCCTACTGGGGCTGGGGTTTCCATGAGGACGGGATGCGCAGCGCGGTCGACGTCGCACGCGCGCTCGGCGTCGAATGGCCCGCGGCGACCGCGCCGCAACCGGCGCTGGAGGCCACGGCATGAGCGCCGGCGCACTGTCCAGCGCGGTCTACGAAGGCACGGTGCGTCATCGCCGGCATACCCCGACCGCGCACGCCTTCCGCTATCGCATGGGCCAGTTGCTGCTCGATCTGGACGAGGTCGAGCGGGTCTGCTCGCTGTCGCGTCTGTGGTCCTTCCGCCGGCGCAATCTCGCCGAGTTCCGTCGCGCCGATTATCTGGGTGATGCGCACGTCCCTCTGGCCGACGCGGTGCGCGCACGCGCCGCCGAAACCCTCGGCCGGCATCCCGTCGGCCCGATCCGGCTGCTGACCCATCCGCGCTACTTCGGTTGCGTGTTCAATCCGGTCAGCTTCTACTACTGCTATCGCGAGAACGGCACCGAGCTGGACTGCATCGTCGCCGAGATCACCAATACGCCGTGGAAGGAACGCCACGCCTACGTGCTGCCCGCCGAGCGCGCCGAGCGCCGCGGCCGCGCGCTCGGCTGGGGCTTCGCCAAGGACTTCCACGTCTCGCCGTTCATGGCCATGCAGCGCGACTACGCCTGGCGTTTCACCGCACCGGGCGAGGACCTGCTGGTGCACATGGACGTACTCGATCGCGGCGAACGCGAATTCGACGCGACCCTGCATCTGCAGCGGCGGCCACTGAGCGCCGCGGCGCTGCGCCGGCTGCTCTGGCGCTATCCGCTGATGACTGCGCAGGTGCTCGGCGCGATCCACTGGCAGGCGCTGCGGCTGTGGCTCAAGCGCACGCCGGTGCACGACCATCCGACCAGAGCCATCACTTTCGGGAGCCCACGATGAACGATCTCGTTCGCAGCGCGGAACACGACGGCGGCGGCGCCGCGTACGGCGCGTTCGATCGCATGCTGCGCCAGCGCCTGATCGCGCAGATGGCGCGAATGCGCCACGGCCGGATCGTCCTGCGCGATGCGCTGGGCAGCGAGGTCCTCGGCGAGCCCATGCAGGTCGCGGTCGATCTCGAGGTCCGCATCGAGGTGGACAACGCCGGGTTCTATCGCGCCGTCGCCGCCAACGGCAGCGTCGGCGCCGGCGAGGCGTGGATGGACGGCTTCTGGCGCTGTTCCGACCTGGTCGCGCTGGTGCGGCTGCTGGTGCGCAATCGCGATCTGCTCGACGGCATGGAGACGGGGCTGGCGCGGCTCGGCGGCATCGCGATGCGGGCCTGGCACGCGCTGCGCCGCAACACCCGCGACGGCAGCCGTCGCAACATCGCCGCGCATTACGACCTCGGCAACGATTTCTTCCGTCTGTTCCTGTCGCCGGACCTGATGTACTCGTCGGGCATCTGGGCCGGCGACGGACAGGCGGACCGACAACAGACGGAGGGCGCCGAGGACGGCGACACCCTCGAAGCCGCCTCCACCCGCAAGCTCGACCGCATCTGCCGCAAGCTCGATCTGCGTCCGGGCGACCGGGTGATCGAGATCGGCACCGGTTGGGGCGGTTTCGCCGTACACGCCGCCGCCCACTACGGCTGCCACGTCACCACCACCACGATCTCGAAGGAACAGCACGCACTGGCCGCCGAGCGCGTCGCCGCCGCCGGCCTGCAGGACCGTGTTACCCTGCTGCTCGAAGACTACCGAGACCTGCGCGACCAGTACGACAAGCTGGTCTCGATCGAGATGATCGAGGCGATCGGCGCGCAGTATCTCGACACTTATTTCGGCAAGCTCGGCAGCCTGCTCAAGCCTGACGGTCTCGCCCTGATCCAGGCGATCACGATCGAGGATCACCGCTACGAACAGGCGCTGCGCTCGGTCGATTTCATCAAGCGCCACATCTTTCCCGGCAGTTTCATTCCTTCGATTGCGGCGATGATCGCGGCCAAGGGCCGGGCCAGCGATCTGGCGCTGATCCAGTTGGAGGATTT
The DNA here is from genome assembly GCA_044345955.1 of Lysobacteraceae bacterium. Classification (GTDB taxonomy): domain Bacteria; phylum Pseudomonadota; class Gammaproteobacteria; order Xanthomonadales; family Xanthomonadaceae; genus Lysobacter_I. The sequence goes on along the minus strand of JBIJAD010000117.1, from coordinate 3,137 downwards.
CGGCCTGTCCTACGCGCGCACCCTGCAGGCCTGGCGACAGCGGTTCCTCTCCGCGCTGCCGGAGGTGCGCGCGCAGGGTTACGACGAACGCTTCATCCGGATGTGGGACTTCTATCTGGCCTACTGCGAAGGCGGGTTCCGCGAGCGCTCGATCGGCGTCGCGCAGTTGCTGATGGCCAAGCCCGGACATCGGCGCCCGGCGCCGATGCCGGAGCTCCAGCCTCCGACGGCCGAGCTGCGGGCATGAAGAGTTTCTGGGCCAATCTGTTCGGTTATCAGGCCGTGTGGTTCGCGGCGGTGATCGGCGCCGGGGGTGGGCACTGGTGGCCCGGCGTCGTCGCCGCCGCACTGTTCGCTGCGCTGCATCTGGGTCTGTATCCGCAGAGCGCGCAGCAGCGCAGCGCCGATCTGCGGTTGATGGCGGTGGCAGTCGGTTGCGGATTGCTGCTCGACGGCGCACTGTCGCTGTCCGGATTCGCGCGCTACGCCGCCGGCGCGCCGGCGCTGCCGGTCGGCGGTGCGCCGCTGTGGATCCTGTCGATGTGGGCGGCGTTCGCGCTGACCCTGCGTCATTCGATGGCACCGCTGCTGCAGCGCACCTGGGCCGCGCTGGCGCTGGGCGCGATCGGCGGCCCGCTGGCCTATCTCGGCGCCGGCCGCGGCTGGTCGGCGATCGTCTTCGCCGAACCGCAGTGGCAGCCGCTGGCCGTGCTGGCGCTCGGCTGGGGTCTCGCGATCCCGCTGCTGGCCTGGCTCGCCCTGCGCTGGTCGCGCACCGCCGGCGCCGATCCCGTTCCCGTCACCGGAAGCCCCTCATGAACCTCTGGATGTCCCTCGGTCTGGTCTGGGCCGCCGCCGCGACGCTGATGACGCTCGGCTGGCTCTGGCAGAAGCGCCGCAGCAATGCCGGCATCGTCGATGTGCTCTGGGCCTTCGGCGTCGGCGGCGCGGCCGTGCTGCTGTGCGCGATCGGCGACGGCGCGACCCTGCCGCGGATCATCGGCGCCGCACTCGGCGGCCTGTGGGGCGCGCGCCTCGGCCTGTATCTCTGGCGCCGGGTCAGCGGCGAAGAGGAAGACGGCCGCTATCGCCATCTGCGCGCGCACTGGAACGGCAACCAGTTCTACTTCTTCCTGTTCTTCCAGTTCCAGGCGCTGTTGATCGTGCTGTTCGCGCTGCCGTTCGCGGCGGTCGCGCACAATCCGCAGGGTTCGATCCTGTGGGCCGCGGTCGCGGTCGCGATCTGGCTGTTCGGCGCCGGCGGCGAAGCCCTCGCCGACGCGCAACTGGCGAAACACCGCGCCGATCCGGCCAACAAGGGCAAGACCTGCCGCAGCGGGCTGTGGCGCTATTCGCGCCATCCCAACTATTTCTTCGAGTGGACCCAGTGGTTCGCCTACCTCGCACTCGCGGTGGGCTCGCCCTGGTTCGCGCTGGCCTGCGCCGGGCCGGTGGTGATGTTCGTGTTCCTGCGCTGGATCAGCGGCATCCCCTACACCGAAGCGCAGGCGCTGCGCAGCCGCGGCGACGACTACCGCGAGTACCAGCGCACCACGCCGATGCTGTTCCCGTGGTTCCCCAAATCCTGATCGCCCGCCCGAGACCTTCGCCATGACCCAGACCACCGCCCTGCCCCAGGAACTCGCGCAGGACCGCCCCGGCCCCGGCCTGATCGGTCTGGCCGAGCGCGGCTTCATTCCCGATGCGCTGCTGCGTCACGGCATCCGCGGCCAGTGCCGCGACCGTCTGCGCACCGAACTCGCCGGCGGCCCCGAGGCCCAGGCCGAGCGCTTCCGCAAGCGCATCGACGAACTGCGCAGCAGCCCGGTGGCGATCCACACCGACGCCGCCAACGCCCAGCATTACGAACTGCCGCCGGCGTTCTTCCGTCTCTGCCTGGGCAAGCGCCTGAAGTACTCCTGCGCCTACTATCCGCGCGGCGACGAAACCCTCGATCAGGCCGAGGACGCGATGCTCGCGCTGTACGGCGAACGCGCCGAACTCGCCGATGGTCAGCGCATCCTCGAACTGGGCTGCGGCTGGGGCTCGCTGACCCTGTGGATGGCCGAGCGTTATCCGAACGCACGCATCACCGCGGTCTCCAATTCGCGCCCGCAGCGCGAGCACATCGAAGCGCAGTGCCGCGAACGCGGCCTCAACAACGTCGAGATCCTGACCTGCGACGTCAACCGGCTGCAGCTCGATGCATCCGGATTCGACCGCTGCGTGTCGATCGAGATGTTCGAGCACATGCGCAACTACGAGACTCTGCTCGGCAACATCTCGCGCTGGCTGGCCCCGGGCGGCAAGCTGTTCGTGCACATCTTCGTCCATCGCACCCTGATGTACCCGTTCGAGACCGCCGGCGAAGACAACTGGATGGGCCGGCATTTCTTCACCGGCGGGCTGATGCCGGCCGCCGACACCCTGCTGTGTTTCCAGCGCGACCTGCGCATCGAACAGCGCTGGCTGGTGGACGGCCGCCACTACGAGCAGACCTCGAACCACTGGCTGCAGCATCAGGACCGCAACCGCGACGCGGTGATGGCGGTGCTGCGCGAAGCCTACGGCGAACTCGCGCCGCTGTGGTTCCAGCGCTGGCGCATGTTCTGGATGGCCTGCGCCGAGCTGTTCGGCTACGACGGCGGCCGCGAGTGGCTGGTCGCCCACTATCGTTTCGCGCGGCCGGCCTGACCGCGCCCCAGGAGCTCCCTCATGAAGAAAGTCCTGCTGTCCGCCCTGATCCTCATCGCCGGAGCCGCCGCCGTGTTCGCCTTCAATGCCAACGGCAAGCCGACCATCCCGCCGGTCGCGAACGTCGATCTGCCCCGTTTCATGGGCGACTGGTACGTCATCGCCAATATCCCGACCTTCATCGAGAAGGAGGCCTACGACGCGATCGAAACCTACGAGATGCGTGAGGACGGGAAAATCCAGACCACCTACCGCCAGCGCAAGGGCAGTTTCGACGCGCCGGTGAAGACCATGCGCCCGGTCGCGACCGTGCGCCCGGGCACCGGCAACGCGGTCTGGGGCATGCAGTTCGTGTGGCCGATCAAGGCCGAGTACGTCATCGTGTATCTCGACGAGAACTACACCCAGACCATCATCGGTCGCAGCGCCCGCGACTACGTCTG
>JBIJAD010000176.1:0-7978 GCA_044345955.1 Lysobacteraceae bacterium | reverse complement strand
AACCCGGCCGCAGCGGCAATGCGGGTGGCGGTAGACGCGGCATGATCGTGCCCGTCGCGCGCTCGGGGCGATGGTCCGCCTCCACGCCGATGCCGTGGACCGCGTCATCACCCAAGCGGGCGCGCAATCGCTCGCGCAACTGCTCCCAGGGCACCGCTTGCTGCGGCCTGGTGTCAAACAGATCGCGTGCGGCCGGCACGAAGGCCGGCAACTCGTCCGCGATCAGCCGCAATGCACGTGTCGCCGCCGGTAGCCGCACCTGATCGAGTCGGCTGCGGGCGATGTCGAACAGCACGCCAGCATCGCGCTCGGCCGAGAGCAAGCCGATGGCGATGACTGTGGCCGGGTGGAACTCGTGCGCGAACTGCAGCGAGAACCGCTGCACGCCGCCGTCGCGGCTGGAGAGAAAGGCCGAAAGGTCCGAGGTTAGCCGGCGCAGCGGGAACAGCAGCCCTTGGCTGGTCTCGACCTCGTGTTCGAACTCGATCAGCGCCTCGAAACGATCGGGCGGTTCGAAGTAGCGCAAGGGCGGCTCGACGTGGCCGCGGATCTGGTCGAGATGGGCGAGCACCGTTTTCGGAAAACGTCGCGTCACCGTCTCGCGCGGCAGCTCGAACACCTGCCGCAGCTTGCGCATGCCCATGCGCGAGAACGCGGTCGCGATCTCCACCGGCAGCCCGCTGCGCTCGATCGGCAACTGGCCCAGCGCCTGGTCGAGCTGGGGGTCATCAATGCCGATCTCGTCGTGCGCGTTGGCCAACACCCGGGCGGCGTAGGGGTTCGGTGCGGCGACGAGCCGGTGCCGGAACCCGAGGTCGGCCAGCTCGGAACGCAGACGCCGCGAGAGCATCGGCCAGTCGCCGAACAAGGTCCGGCTGGCACCGACCTCCAGCACCAGTGCGTGCGCGAAATCGAGACTGACCTGCGAGCTGAAGCTGTAGGCCCAGGTCGCGAGCAGATCGCGCGCCTGCGTTTCGGCTTTCGGATCGTACTCATGCGGGACGAAGGCACTGGTGAGTGCTTGCGCGGCCGAGACCAGCATGCCGCGCCGCAATCCAAGCGCAGCGGCGGCCGGGCTGACGGCGTAAAGCTCACGGCGCTGCGCCGGACCGGCGATCAGCACCAGCGGCTGTTCGGGCTCTGGATGCACACGGAGAACGGCGTCCATCGCCAGATGCGGCAGCAGCAGGCAGGCCCAGCGCATGCGCACGCACCTCAGTGTGTACCGGTCATAGCGACCGGCCGGGCGGGTGGCGTGCCGCCGCGGCACTTCAGCACGCGGATCGTGCGCTCGGCCGGTTCGATCGCCAGGCGCAGGGCTGCAGGCGACGGGTTCGCGGCTTCGCGCAGCGGGCGAAACGCGATCGCCAGGCATTGGCCATCGGCCGCGGCCGTCGCCAGCCGGCGCAGAGCGCGGTCATCGGCCTTCTGCGGCCAGCACAGCACGGCTTTGCAGGCGGCCGAGCGCAGGCATTGCTCGGTGGCCCAGAGCGCATCGCGGGCGGCCGCTTCGACCACCTGTACTTGCCGCAGATCCAGCCCCGCGGAGTGCCAGGCCGGCGCATGCGTGCGGTACGGCGGGGCGACCAGGACCACCCGCTGCCCGGCGCGGGTCAGCCGGGCCAGGGTCGGCCAAACCACCGCCAACTCGCCGACGCCATCGGCCGGCAACAGCACCTCGCTCAGGGCATGTTCCGGCCAGCCGCCCGTGGGCAGCGCCTCGTCCAGGGCGGCATGGCCGGTGGGCTCGGGCGCCGAAACGGGCGACGCCACAGGCTGGCCACGCCAAACCCGGCGCGCGGCCAGCAGGCCATCGAGGGCGACGACGGCCCCCATCAACCCGCTCTTCCCTGAGCGCGGAACCGGGTTTGGGAAGATGAACGGGCAAGCATGGGGCCGGAGTCTCGGGGCAGGTCGTATCACGTCCTGAGACGGCGCATCCTACTCCGATTTAGTAGAATTACTAAAACGTCAGTCCTGACGCGGGCTTGGCTGGACAAGCTGCTGTAGCAGGTGCAAATTCGGTCGCAAGCGAAGCGACAGGGGGTTGCTGCGGTGTGTTACTCGGCTCAGGTCTGGCAGGCCTACCAGGACTACGTGCGCCGCTTCGGCGCCACGATCAGCATCCGCGAGTTCGTGGAGCTGTACGCCAGTCGCGAGCAGGGCGCCAAGGTCAAGACGACCAAGGCGATGGACGACGCCTTCCTGCGCGCAGGCACGCCCGAGACGCGCGAGATCGCCAGAAGCATCGAGGCCTGGAACGCGCAACAGACATCCGAACTGGAACAACTGCTGTTCCGCCAACGCAAGCGGCTCGCCGATGCGGAACGCACCTTGCGCGCCAAGTCGACGAAGAAGGCGCTCGACGACCAGCGCATCGCCACGAACAAGATCGAAAAGGCGAAGGGCAAGCTGGCGGATCTGCGGCGGGCCACACTAGAGGATCGCGATCGCCGGATCTTCCCCGGTGTCTATGCACCCGTGATGGTGATGGAGCACGGCAAGCGCGTGATCAAGCCGATGCGCTACCAGTGCCGGCCAGCAGGCAAACCAGCGTTCTATGACGAGAAGTATCCCGGTACCTACAATGCCAGGCGCGACAACTTGGAAGGGTTCTGGAAAGGCCAATTCGGCCACACGCACGGCGTCATCGTCTGCGATGCCTTCTACGAGAACGTCAGTCGGCACAAGGTTGAGGGGCGTGAGTTGACCGAGGGTGAAGCTGAGGAGAACGTGGTGTTGGAGTTCCGGCCACAACCGCGGCACGACATGCTCATTGCCTGCCTCTACTCACACTGGCAGCAGGACGGCCAGGAACTGTGGTCATTCGCGGCGATCACCGATGAGCCGCCGCCTGAAGTTGCCGCGGCGGGGCATGATCGCTGCATCATTCCGATCAAGGAGGAACATCTGGAGGCATGGATCAACCCAGACCCGAACAAGATCGCGGCGTTGTATGCGATTCTGGATGAACGGCAGCGGCCGTACTACGAGCATCGGATGGCGGCGTGATGCATTATTGGGACGACTGTTTTCGACCCAAAGCAGACGTCGGGGCAGGACATGGGTAGCGTTTGCCCCTTCGTCGCCCGCGCTGATATCGACCCAATTCTCGGCTGATATTTGATACCACCTCTAATCAGACGTATTTCCCAGATTTGTGTGCGTGCGACGACTGGTCGTGATCACTGAACCGATTGAAGCTGATCATCAGCACTAGGCATCAGGCCGGCACCTTTCGACTCGATAAAGCCGGCCTGCTAGTCGGCCTATGAACCATATATCTGAACTGGCCGGTTCGATCATCTCCTTGCGTTGCAGAGGCAGGTAACACCAAAAATCCCGCTAATTACGTGGAGTGAGGTGATCAATGAGACGAGAGACGACGGCTTCTTTGGGAATCCTGGCGAACGAAACAATACTGCCGGTTGATGAGCGAAACGAACTGATACTCGGATCGGGCTATGACATGCTGGCGGACGAGCATAGCGATGCAATTGTAGCTGTGCCCTACAGCGAGCAAGCTCCGTCTGATGCTGGCGGCCTAAAGACCTACTATTTTGCCGACATTATTGAGGACACCGAGAAGTTTCGTGAGACTTTAAACGTCTCGATTAGCGCCTCAGCAAAAGGCTTCGGCGGGAAAGCGTCTGCGAGTTACTCCCTTTTGAGAGAGATTCAAATTGACTCCAACAACGTATTCGCGTTGGTCCACGTGTATGTCATCGATTCTATCGATACGCTGGTGGATCCGCGCCTGTCTGATGCTGCACAATTTGAATGGCGTCGCTCAAAGGCGTCCGAAAAGAAGAAGAACTTTGTCCGAGTATTCGGAGATAGCTATGTTTCCCGTATCGTGCGTGGCGGTGAGTTTCTCGGGCTTTTCAAGCTGCATGCCACGTCTAGAAAGGAGCGCGAGAGAATCAAGATTTCCGCACGCGCCAGTTTTGGAGCATTCAAAGCTAGCGGGAGCTATGAGAAACTTACTGAGTTCTTCTCGTCACATACCCATACAACACTTAGTGTCAAACGAGTAGGCGGTTCCGGTCCGCTGCCGAAAGCAGACATAGCGTCTCTACTCGCCGCAGCGGAAGCCTTCCCAAGCTTGGTGGATTCAACCAAGGGTGGTCGACCGGTCCAGCTTTATTTCAGTGCAAAGCCGACAGGTAGAATTCCGCATCCAGACTTCAACTTCGATCTCAGCTCGCGGCCAGCGTACTACCTTGTAGAAGATATCGGCAAGTTGAAAGAGAAGATATTGGACCGATCCGCGGATGCGGCCTTTGCAATTGATGTCCCAGAGCTTTTTCCTCTGATTAAGGAAGCAGATATCCGGTATATGCTTGATCAGCTCGAAGCTGCGAGCGTTGCAGCAACACGTCTATATGACGAAGTGATTTCTAAGCGATTCGACGATTTGTCACAAATCGAAGTTCAGGACATTGATACGCTCCCCTTACCGCCCAAGGCAGTTTCTGGTGCGCCAGTGCCGATGATGGTGCACCTCGCGACGAGGTATCCATATGGCTCGGTTTGGGATGTCTCCGGCGCTAGCGGTGAATGGATTGATTCGAAGCCTGCATTGTTTGGCATTAGGTTGGAATGCGACGCGTTGCCGGATGGCACGACAATCAAGTACAAATTGTTTGACGAAACAGGAGCACAGGGCGAAGAGGCTAGAGTGGGAAGTACTGCCACTGTGAAGAACGAGGTCGCATATGGAATAGAGATGTCTCTTGAAGGAGATCTGGCTGATCAGTATTCGCTGCGATATGCAGTCCGTACTAACGTTGGCGGGGGCGCTACGTACTATGCCCAGAATGGGGAGAAGTTGGCCCCAAAGACCTACCGCGCATGGCTTATCAATGGCATTCAGGTGTGTTTGTTTGTTGCCTGATTTCAACCCGACCAGCAGGGTGGAACCCCGAAGGGATTCCGCGAGACAGTAAGACGTATTCGTAGGGCGGAAGCCGGCTAGTGGTTTCCGCAGACTCCGCAAGCCGCGGAACAGCGGAATCTCGCTGCGGGAGGTTCCGCCCTACGGCATCTTTGGCAAGTACCGTCCATATCCCCATGGGCCAGCGTAGTCGGGGTAAGCGAAGCGCACCCGGGAGGAATTTGCGAATGCCTAGGCCCGGGGGCCGCCTACGGCCTTACCCGAGCTACATGTGTCCGCTTCTGGCCTATTCCGTTGAAAAACTCGAAGCGCCTCGCGAAAGGTCAAAAAACTGTTCGATTCTGACGAAATTTCGAGCTTCAAAGAGCAGAATCGAACTCTCGTCGCCAACCTCAAGTCATGCCGTTAGAACAACCTAGTTTTTCAACAGAATAGGCCGAATACAGCCACGGGGCTCAACGGCAAAATGAGCCTTCTGGCCGTCGACAAGATTCAACATCGTGACACTTGAATCTGCGTACGCAAGCGGCAGTGATTCAGCCGCATGCGGCACAGTTCCTACACTATCCTGTGCATGCGACTCGGCTCATCCTGCACCGGATGGTTCTGCTGCTGAGCGAGCGCCTGCGCCTGCTGCTGGGCCAGTGCGTCCACCTTCTGCAGCGATTGTTCGACCGGTCGATCGATCGCCTGCGCCACGTCGGTCACGGAACGACGCGCAGCCGGGTCACTAGGGTCCTGCCCTTGCACGACGAACAGCAGTGTTCCGCCTGCGATCTGCGTACCGTCTTGTTGTCGTTTGCCGGTCTGGTTGATTGCGACGTGATCTGGCGAAGTGATTCCAGCGGCCTTCGCGTCGTGGAAAGCGCACATGGTCAAGCGTTCACTGGTCGCATTGAAGTTGCGACCCTGCTCCGCGTCGATGCTCGCGACACCATGCTCTAGTCGCTTGTAGAAACGATGATCGGCGTGGTCCGGATCGCGAGGGTCCGGCAGACGTGGAGTCGCCGATATCGTCGATGTAACAGAGACCTGCTCGGCCTGTGGGCTGTTACTCCGCTCCTGGCCTCTCTCTTCTTGCAGCTCGTCGTCACGCCGGTTCGCCGCTGCCATTCGCACAGGCGCTGGCGCGGCCTGAAACATGCCGTCCTCCGCCAATCCCTGGCGGTCTGCTTCGCGCTGCGCCTGCCCGCGAACTTCGCGTTCTTGCTCAGATGGCCGATCGATCGCATGCGGTGACGTGTTCAATTCTGTCCGCGCCCGCTGGATTTCCTCCGCAGTGGTCACGCTCTTCGTTTCCATGCGCCGATCATCTTGGCCGACCAATGTTGCGATGGAGCCATCGGGACGCACTTCCAGCGTGTAGTTATACTGACCCAGACCGTCGCGCGCATGATCCTGCGTGACCGCCCGGGTCGCAGCGTCGATGTCCGCATCGGTGCGCGCGATACCAGCTCGAGCGTAGGCATCAGCCACGGCGTTGCGTAAACCGTACTCCGTTGGCGTCGGGTTGGCCCGTGCGATCGCGGCGTATTCGGACAGCTCTTGTAGCCCGGACTGCTGAGCCCGCCACGTCCGGTTCAATTCCTCGCGAGTGTTGCCCGATGCCTGGTTCGTGCCATCAGGCCTGGTCCACTCACCGTCGGCGCCTCGGGTGTAGGTATTACCATCCGACGCCCGCAGAGTGTCGGTCTGCGCGGCCGAATCACGGATCACTGGCGGAACAGGTTCTTTCAACGCAAATTCGCCCCAGCCAAACTGTTCGTATGCGATCTGATAACGCGAAGCGATTACGGCTGGCGTGTTGGCGGCATTGTTGGCAATGATCACCGACGACTGGCGCTCCAGCTCGGTCGCTCGCTCAGAACTCACCGGTTCGTGCCGGGTGAGCGGTATGCGGCCATCAACGATCTCCCTGATCTCTAGCTGCCATTGCCCGGATTGCGCATCCCGTACGTACTCCCGACCGCTCTCGAATGGCGTTCGAGGCGATGCGGCATCCGCAATTGCAGGGAGTCGAAACGGGTCTTTCGGCTCCGGGGGGCTGTTAAGGCCGAGCGAATAGGAGTCGTTGGCGGACCGGTAATTCAACTCGTCGCTGAGACGGCCCGCTGCGATGAGGTTGATCTTTTCAGAGCCCCCTGTCGCATTTGGAGCATCAACCTCCCGTCTCCATGCGCCTTGGGAGTCTGCAGGGTCGCGTATCCACTCGTTCTCGTTGACATCCTTCTGTCTATAGATCTGCTTAAGCTGCTCCCGATCCGCCCATTTGTCACCCAGATAGGCCCCAACACCACCCCCGATCACCCCTGACACCAGCGCACCAGGGCCGGTCCAGGAACCGGTGGCGGCGCCGTATGCGAAGCCCGCTCCGAAGCCAACCAGCAGGCCGCCCGTGTTTCGGCCAACAAAACGGGTTTCTGCCGCCTCGGCCGCTGCTTCGTTGCCTTGCGCCCTCAGCTCAAGAACATGATGGCCGGTGCTGACGAAATCGTAGGCCATGAGGGCCACACCCGCCGCCCCAAAGACACGCATCGCCCGGCCTGAGCCTGGCGCCCCACTGCGAGGCGTGTCCGCGTCCGGCACTGCGCCCCCTTCCACCAGCGGCCCGCGTACCTCCGGCATCGCAGGCGCACGGACAAGCGTCGGTGGCATCTCCTGGGGGAAGGTGGCGCGTAGCCTGACCTCCAAGGGCTCCGATATCAGCAGCCGTCCCGCTTCGTTCGCTTGTGCAACAGCGGTGCCGAGCGACTGCCTGCCTGCCGCAGGATCGCCGGCGACCGGCTTCATGCCGGGCTGCTCGACCGCATCGAGCGTCGCCACAACGTTGCCTTCTGACCGAGTTACACCTGCCCACCGTGCCTCCTGGGCGGGCATCCTGCCGATCTCCGCGATCTGCGGCGCATGGGTCTGCCGATATTCGTCCAGGTCGCCGAAGAAGCTTCGGATCTGTTGGTTCGCCTGCTCCCGCGTCATGCCCTGCGGCGTATTCGAGTGCAGATCTCCATTGACCAGACCAGTCTTTAGCGTGTCGGTCAGCTCGCCGACTCTGACTGCCATGCGCTCCGCAGCGGCACGATC
>JBIJAD010000115.1:0-10451 GCA_044345955.1 Lysobacteraceae bacterium | reverse complement strand
AACCGGCGGCGGGGTGGGCGGGGCGGGCATCCACGGTCATCCGCCGAGTATCGCCCAGCGGCCCGCCGGCTGCCAGCTTCGGCGGCCGGAGGACCGGCCGCCGGCCCATTCGGCGCCCTGTTCAGTTTCGCGGCGGCAGCCCCCGCAGCCCGGCCTGGGCCCGCGCCATCCAGGCGACCTCGATCGCGGGGGGCAGTGGTCGATCGAGCGCCCGCGTCACGGTCAGCGCGAACACCTCCCAGACGCTGAGATCGAACAGCTCATCGGCGTCGATCCGGGTGCTGCCGCGGTCCCGGCGCAGGCGGTCGCCCAGCCTGCGCTGGCAACCGGCCAGCACCTCCAGATCCACGTCCTCCAGGCCCAGATCCGCGACCAGTGCCTGCCCCGGCCGCAGCCGTTTCGCCGCCGGGCCCGAGACCCCGGCGATGTGCAGCAGGGTCTCGCGCAGGGCCTCGACCAGCCGTGCTTCATCGTCCATGGTGCGCTCCCGGCGGCCCGCCTCAGTGCAACAGATCATCGAAGGACACGCCGAAGTAACGCGCCAGCTCGCGCACGATGCGGAAGCGCACCGCATGCCCGGTCTCCGCGCGCTTGATCGTGGCGATCGAGACCTGGATGTTGCGGCGCTGGAATTCGTAGACCAGTTCCTGCTGGCTGAGCAGACGGGACTTGCGCAGACGACGCAGGGTCAACGTGTTCAGCATCACCTGGCCCAGGTCCAGCGAAGCGCTGCCCGACGGCGGCATCGGCGGCGCTGGTGGTGCCGGTGGTGCCGGCGGCCCGATCGGCAACGCAGCGACAGGCGGAGGCGCCACGGGGACCGGAGGTATCTCGCCGCTGCCTGGCGGCGTCGTAGGAAGGTGCACCTGCCCCCCGAACACGGCCGCATCGGCCGGGGACAGCGAGGGCGAGGGACGGTTGCCGTCGAAATCGTCGGGCGGCAGCGGCAGATCGGCAGGGCGGTAATCGGACATGACAGGACTCCCGGATCGAGATGGCCACTTCGGTGGCCGCCGGCCCCGCAGCGAGCTGCTGCGGGGCGGATGGGAGGCTGTCGGGAATCGGAAGAGGAAACTTTGCGAAAAGCTTGCGATTTGCAACGTGTTGATTTCGAAGGAGGTGCTTGTGAGATCCTCATTGTCGGCGGGGGGCAGAGGCCACCGGATCCGGCACCCTGAGCGAGCTCAAAGCGATCAGGTCGCGGTACTGCACAGTCGTGTTGGTCGTCGCAGCCCCGGGCATGCATGCCATGAACCGCCCGATTGCCCTGCTCTGCCGGGGATGGCTCAATCGGTGAATGGCGGATCGTTGCCCACTTGAGGATCGTAGTCCTCCTCGGAAAGCACGACGGCTCCCTCGGAATGCACGGCAGCCCACGATTTGGCGATTCTGAGTTTGATCGGGAAAGGCCCGGTCTTGTGCGGGTAATCGGTGCGCATATTGAACACGATCAGGATGCTGTCGATCCTCCCCTGGAGAGGGGTATCGAAGCCCACCCGGCGCATGTTGGGCGGAGATGCCCCGTCCTCGACGAACGCAGCCAGGGGTTGATTTCCATGACCGGGACCGATCTTGAGCTTGACGATCGAGGACCCCGGATGTTGCTGATGGAGTTGCGAAGTATCGATCCGCAGCACCTGAGGTGATTCATTGGTCCTAAAAAGCGCGTTCGTCTCATTGAAGCGGATGTTTCCGGAGCGATCGACGTTCATCACGATGACCTTCGCAGGAGGTGTTTTGACTGCCGACATGTTCGAAGTCCTCTGTGTGGGTGTTGAAGCCGGTGAAAGCGAAATGCCGAGATGATCGGCACCGCGATTGTCGTGCCGGCATCGATCGGCGGTGAGATCACTGCCGTCCGGTTCCGGGATCAGTCTCGACCTTCGCAGACTCGGGTGTCCGGCAGCGCGAGGGCGGCTCGCGACCCGAGCCCGCAGACGCCCTGCAGAACAAGGACAGGGCCTCGAGATAGTCGGGGTGGCGGTATGAGGCCTTGTCGATGCGTTGGAACGCCTGCGCGGACGACACCGGAGGCGTCTCGCCCAAAAGCGCAACACGGGCGAGCAAGCCCATGACCTTGATGTCGCTCCTTCCGGGTTTCAGCCGAGCAAGCAGACTCGAGGCGTCCCGCGCGTGGGCATGCGCGGCGGCGGTGTCGCCGCGTTCGGCCATGGCCGCCGCCTGCAGAAGCAGCGCGTCGGCGGCGAGTATGATGGTGTTGTAGCCTCCGTCCGAGGCCAGGATTTTCAGCGCAGATAGGGCGTCCGATGCGGCTCTGCCTCCGTCGACATCGCCCTGAAGGATTCCCATCTTGAACATCACGAAGGATTTGAGGGCGTTCGAGTATGGGTTTTCGCGCCCGTCCGATTGCAGCAATGCGCTGGCCTCCGCGAGTTTCGAGCGTGCTTCAGCCTGGTTTCCCCTGTGCCGGGCAACCTCCGCGGCGATGAGCAGCGCGTTTGCATGGTGTGCGCGCCAGATGGCGTTGCCGGGCTCGTTGGAGGTCAGCCTTGGAAGTCGCGCCAGGGCCTGGTCGACGCGGTGTTGTGCCTGCTCGATCTCGCCGAGTTCGAGCGCGAGCATCGCGTAATGCTGCAAAAGGTTGGTCAGCTCTTTTTCGCGATCGAACGCACCCGAGTCATTTTTGAGCAGTCTGTCGAGTCGTCCGATCAGTGTGCCGTAAGCTGTATCGGCCTTGCGCAAGCGTCCAGCGGAGGCATCGATCCCGGCGATCATCGATTCCGTGACGATATCCTCGAACTGCCAATCGTCGTTGGGACGGATGGCGAGGGCTGATTTCTTCAATCTCCTGGATTCTTCGAAACAAGCGATTGCGGAATCCATCTCGCCTTTCGCTCGAAAAGCCCTGCCGAGATTGCTCAGCGCATAGGACTTGTCCATCATGAAATCCGGATTCTCGGGGGTGATTTCGAGCAAGGTTTCCGTGTGCGCGAGGTAAGTCTGCCATGCGTCGATCGCTTCTTCGTATTTCGAGAGATTGATTTTGACTTTTCCCATCGATGCGTAAGCGTGACCTGCCTCCATTACTGCCTGCGTGTTGCGGGGTTCCGATGTCGTGGCTTGCTTCGAGAGATCGATAGCATACGCGATGAGTGGGACTGCTTCATCGAACTTCGATTGATCCATGCGGACTTCACCAAGTTTTCTCGATGCTTTCGAGCAGGCTGTGAGATCCACGGCCCGCATCGTGTCCGGACGCATCTGTCTGCAATACTCCAGCACCTTTAGGCTGACGCTTTCGATCAGGGACAGGTTCCCGGTGGTGTCGATGCGGTCCACCAGTTCGCCGACGATGTAATTGGTCAGATCGGTCGATTTCTGCTGCTGCTCGGCGGCGGCTTTCGACGACCGCACGGACATCAAGGCCATTGCGAGCGACGTCAAGGTCAGCAGGGCCAGCAGCGACATCGCCGCCCTGCGCAGGCGCTGCATGCGCCTGCCTTGATTCCTGGATTGCGCCACGTACTCTTTTTCGAGTGGGCTGAGGTCGAAGATGGCGGCGTCCGCTACTTCCACCGCTTCGGCCAGCGGCCGCCCCGGGTTGAGCAGGTGATCGCGGTTGCGGCCTTCGTCTCTCCATCGTTCCGCGGCTCGCTGCAGCCGCGTCCGGGCCATCAGCAGCCGGCGGTTTTCCTGCACCCAGTCGGCCGCTTTCGGCCACTGCCGCAGCAGGGCTTCGTGCGCGACGCCGAAACTGGGGCGACCCTTGTGCAAGCCGCCGACGAACAGCCGCGCGGGAGTGAACGCATCGATGAGCGTGTGAGCATCGGCGTCGAAAGCGTCGCGGTCGGTACGGCGGGCGCTGACGGCGTCGCTTTCGGGCTGGACGACGACCAGTCGGGACAGCACGGTGTACAGCCGTGCCTGCGCCGTCGCGGGCAGGGCCGCGTACACTTCCTCGGCGCGATGGGCGATGGCGCCTTCCAGGCCGCCGATGGCGTCGTAGGCGGCGAAGGTGAATTTCCGCTGTTGACTGCAGCGATCGTAGAGCATTTGCAGTGTGTGCTGCAGCAGCGGAAGCGCGTCGGGTTGGGCGAGCGCGGCGTCGCGCAGCTCGTCGTCCAGGCGCTTTCGATTCCCGGCATCGGCCTCGAATTCCAGGCCGGCGGCCCATGCCGGCGTGCGGATGATTTCGGTGATCTCTCCTCTGTCCGGAATGAAAACATCGAGATGACCGTCGCCGGTCTTGCGCTCGCAGAGGGTGCGCATGGATTCGCTGAGCTTCGGATAGAAATCGCTCCGCACGATCATGGTCACCAGCACATGCGGGCATGCGCACAGCGCGAGCAGCGTCCGCTCGAACGCACCGCGTGCGGTCGCATCGATGTCTGCGCGTGCGACCAGCGCCTCGGCATGATCGATCGTCAGCAGCAGGTGGGCGAGAGGTTCTTCGGCCAGCCCTCGTCCCGTTGAATGGTCGAAGGCAGCGGCGATGAAATTCTTGATGACTTTCGGCGAATCGAGCAGTTGCGCTTTCAGTTGTTCCACCGTCTGCGGTGGGAAGACCGGTCGGCCTTCGATCGCCCAGGTCGACAGGGCTGCGATCATCGGCGTCAACGGATCGCCATCGTGCGCGGCCGAGAGATCGCAAGCGGCGACCGACACCGCACGCAGACGGTCGAAGCCATCCGATTTTCTGAGGACAGGCATTGCGCCGGCGCGCAGCAGCGAGGTCTTGCCGCAACCGCTGGCGCCGACGATCAGCACGAAACGGCGCTCGTTCTCGATCTGGTTGCGCATCGCGCGCAGCAGATCGCCGACGACCCGATTGCGGCCGCAGAAGACCCTGGCATGCGCCTCGTCGAAGGCGGAGAGGCCGACATAGGGACTGCCGTCGGTCCAGCGCACTTCAGGCTGGCGTCGATAATCCGGCGGCAGCGTGACCGGTGCGATCATCCGATAGCCGACCTTGCTGACGGTCTTGATGTACCGTGGCTTGCTTCGGTCGTCGCCGATCCGGTCGCGCAGTCGGGAGACGGTCGTATTCAGCGGGCTGTCGCCATACAGCGTGCTGCCCCAGACACCCTTCAGAAGACTTTCCTTGGTGACGGTTTCGTCGGCATGCTCGGCGAGCATCACCAGCACTTGCATCATCCTGGGTTCGAGTGGGATCTCCTCTTCATTCCGGATGACCAGCATGCGGTCGGGCAGGACCAGCAGATCGCCGATCCGGAAATGCGAGTGCGTCCCCTTCCCCCCGTTACCGTCCGAGTGATTGGGCATCGTGAAGAGAAACGGCTTCGTCGCCTGCGCGATGGCGGGCGATCGGTCGTGGTGGTGAGCGGCAGGGAGGCGACAAGTTCACCTTGCGCGCCGCAGCGATACCGGAACGCGACCGGACGAGACCCGGTTCGAAGCGACACGATTCGAAGAGAACCTGTTCCATGTCCGCCCCCTGGCAGCGGGCGCGTCGGCGCCCGCATCGTTTGTCTGTCCTGCGCCTGTCGTACGTCGCCTTTCGTGCCTTGCTATCGTTTTTCCTGTTTCGATTGAAATCATCAATCGAACGTCGTTCATCTCTTCTTGTTCGACTTGTCGCGCTGCAGTCGGGTTTTGTCAAGCGTGACCGACGGCATACGTCCATGCCGCTGCGGAGTGCGCGGGCGAATGCGGCGGTCCGGGAACGGCATCGAGCCCGGCGGGTACCGGGCTCGGGAGGGCGTGTCGACAATGTCGGTGTCGAAACGCGTCGTCAGACGACTTGCAGTGTCCGCTGCGGTTCGCGGCGGGTTTCGCCGTCGTTGCCGACCTGGGGGTCGTCGTAGAACTCGACGTCCTTGCCCTGGAAGTGCAGGCGCAGGTCGCCTTCCTGGATGCCGTCGAAATCGAACTCGATGCGGAGTTTGTCCTTCGGTTTCTCCAGCGTGCCGGGTGCGGGTGTCATCGTCGGCGTTCCGTTCGAGATCGGGGTGTATTCGAACCCGCTGATGCGGTAGCCCGGGGTTTTCACGTGGAAGTGCATGACCCCGTCCTCCGAATCCTTGGGGAACTGGTAGCCGTTCTTTTTCGGCGGCGGGTCGTAGGTCACCGTCCGCCTGCGACCGTCGCTGCCGGGCGCGATGTGGACGTCGATCTTGATCGTGGGCACCGTGCAGGTGGGGGAGGATTCTTGTCGCTGCTGCATGAGGGATCTCCTGCGGATGTCGGTGGCTGGCCCGCCGAGGGGCGGGTGGAGGAAGGCGGCGCCCGGCGCCCGCGGGCGCCGGGGCTTCGCGATGGCAGGACGAGCCGCAGGCGCGGAGCGTCCTGCCGACGACGCGATCAACTGACCTGGATGCTCGGATCCCAGTAGTAGTAGCCGAGCAGGTTCTGGTTTTCGCCTGTGGAGTCCAGCGTGTACAGGGCGAAGAAGACATAGAAATTCTCGGTCCCCTTGTTGGCGACCCTCGACCCGATCGAGCTGAAGCTCAACTGCACATGCTTCGGCGGAATACCGGCGGCGGTGGTCGGGTCGGGCATCACCGCGCCGGTCCGGGTGACGACGTTGGGCACGAACTGGTTGAAGACGTTGTCGCCGGACCAGTACTTGATGCCGTAGACGATCACGGCGTCGTCGGAGTTGTCGTAGATCGAGGTGCCGTAGAAGGTGGTGAAGTCGCCCGGATTGGCCATGAACTTCATGTCGGCCGTGCCTTGGCCGGTGACCGCGCCGCGCGAGCCGGTGCACAGCATGAACTGGCTGTTGTGGTCGATGCCGGTGGGGTGATTCGGGTCCTGACTCGGGTTGGGGTAGTGGGTCTTGACGTATTCGGTGTCGATGACGATGAGGATGCTGATTTCCTGGGACGAGGCATCGTCGGCGTGCGAGGTCATGGCGAAAGCTCCTTCTTCTGTCTCTGGGGTGTCACCGGCCGCTCTCCAGGGTGGGCCGGTGGAGGATGCCGTGCGTGCCGCCCCTCCGGGGGGCGATCAGCGCCGGCGGGGACACCCTCGCAAACGCCGATCTTCGCGACCTTCTGGAAACCTTCGGATTTTCAAGTGGCTGTTCCGAAAGGGAAAAAGCCGCGTATGGCCCGGTTCGCCCTCAGCGCGACGGCGCCTGTGTTGCCGGCGGCAGCGGTGTCGCCGACAGCACCGCGACGTAGTCCGGATGCCTGAAACCGCTGCGGAGCAGTCGCGCGCGCGCCGGTCCGGGCAGGGGGCGGCCGGCGAGCGCGTGCGCCTGCAGCCATGGGGCGAGAAGGCCGGGGTCGGACGAGTCGGGGGCGACGGGGGAAAGGACCGCGATCGCGCGCAGGGCGTCGTTCCGGTTGCCGTCTCCGCGACCTGCGCGCGAGAGCAGGGTTCGCGCCAGGGCGGAGCGGCCGGCGACATCCTCGGGCGCGCTGTCGAGTTGCCGGGCCAGATCGTCGATGGCCCGCTCCAGCGCGATGCCGTCTCCGGTCAGGGCCGCCCGGCGCGCCCGGATCAGCGCGTCGAGGCGTCGCCATTCGGCGCGTCCCGTGGTGTCGGCGGACAGCCCGACGACGATCTCGTTCGCCCGTTGCAGGCGCGTCCGCGCACCGTCGCGGTCGCCCTCGATCCTCGCCAGTTCGGCGCGATCGAGCAGCGCGTGCGCCAGGTCGCGTTGCCAGACGCGGTTGTCGGGGGTGTCGCCGACCAGCGCGGCCAGCCGTTCGACGCTCTCGTCCAGTTGCCGGCGTGCCTCCTCGACACGGCCGAGCGCCAGCGCCACATCGGCGCTGCGCCGCAGGGATGTCGCCAGCCGTCGCTGCCAGGCGCGCGCGTCGGGGCGTGCGGCGATCAACGCGCGCAGGGCGGCGATCTGTTCGGCATTGCCCTGCGAGACCGATGCGAGCTGGCCGAGCTGCAGTTGCGCGGTGCCGATCCACGAGCGCGTGTCGAGCAGTTCGTAGCGCAGGTCGAGGTCGTCGGGGCGGGTGTCGAGCACCCGGGTCTTCAGCGCCGCGGACGCGCGGAAGCGTTCGATGGTTTCGTCGATCCGTCCCTGCTTGTGCGCGAGTGTGCCGAGATTGTTGAGCGCGTAGGAGCGTTCCATGAGCCAGCGCGGGTCGTCCGGCGCCAGCCGCAGCAGGGCGTCGGTGCGCTGCAGATAGGTCTCCCAGTGCAGCCGCGTTTCGACGAACTCGTTGCGCCGGAAATGGTAGTAGCCCAGCCAGTAGGCGGCGATGCCCGCTTCGGCGATCGCTTCCTGCGACCGGGGCGCGGACAGCGCCGCCGCGCGCGCCGCGCGGTCGGCGCCGACGAAGGCGGTGTGCGCCTGTTCGAGATTCGCCTCCTCCATCATCACTTCGCCGAGCGTGCGCAGCGCGCGCGAGCGATTGATCTGGTCCGGCGCGGTGAGCCGCGCCGCGTCCTCGCGATCGAGCAGGGCGAGCGCTTCGCGGCCGATCCCGCCGAGGAGTTTGAGGTTGCCCAGCGGGCGCAGCTTGTCGGCCAGTTCGACCAGCATGTAGTCGGACAGGCGCACGGCCTGTTCGCGGCGCCGCTCCGCCTCGCGCTGCGCGCCCAGCGCCCAGAGTGCGGAGACGGAGGCGACCAGGGCGAGGATCGCCAGCGATGCGATCGCGGTGTTGCGGCGGCGCAGGCTTCGGCTGCGCTGTCGCTCCGAGGCGTCCAGCAGATCGAGCTCGTCCGCATCGAGCGTATGCCCGAACCATCGCGCCGCTTCGCGCGCTTCGCTCAGCGGTTGTCCCGGGTGCAGCAGATGATCGCTGCGGCGGCCTTGCGCCTCCCAGCGCGCAGCGGCCTGGCGCAGGCGCGCGCGCGCCTCCAGCATCCGGCGGTTGTCCTGCACCCAGGCCTGCGCGCGCGGCCACTGTCGCAGCAGCGCTTCGTGGGCGACACCGAAATCCGGGCCTTTTTCGCTCAGCCCGGCCACGAACAGTCGGGCCTGGACGAAGCGTTCGACCAGTTCGCGGGCGTCGGCGTCCTGCAGTTCCGCTGTCAGCGCGCGCCGCGCGCTGACCCCGGCATGTTCGGCCTGCGCCACGACCAGCAGCGACAACACCCGCGCCAGTCCTGCCCGTGCGCCATCGCCCGAGGCTTCGAATACGGCTTCGGCGCGGTGCGCCAGCGCGCCTTCGAGTCCGCCGATCTCGCGATAGGCCGCGAAAGTGAGCGTGCCGTCTTCCCGGCGCCGTTCGTACAGCGCCTTCAGCGTGTGCTGCAGCAGCGGCAGGGCATCGGGCTGGCCGATCGCGGCATCGCGCAACACGTCGTCGAGGCGCGAGGCCGAGCCCGGCGCTTCCTCGTACGACAGGCCGGCCAGCGATGCCGGCATGCGGATGATCTGCGCGATCTCGCCGGCGTCGGGCGCGAGCACGTCGATGTGACCGTCGCCGGACTTGCGCGCCACGATCGCGGGCAGCGCCGCGACCAGCGCGGGATAGAAATCGCTGCGCGCGATCATCACGGTCATGGCGCAGGGGTGTTCGCAGATCGCGTCGATGATCCGCCAGATTGCCTGCCGCTCCTCGTGCGGCACCTGCGCCGAGGCGACCAGCGCTTCGGCGTGATCGACGACCAGCAGCAGATGGCTGCGATCGCCCTTGCGCCCGGGCAGCGGGTTGCGTCGCAGCGCTTCGTCGATCGCGCGGCCGATCGTCGTCGGATCGGCGGCGATCCGCGCCGCCAGATCGGACATCGGCTCCGGTGCGAGCAGCGGCCGTCCCGCGATCGACCATGTCGACAGCGCCGCGGCCAACTGCACGGTCAGGGCGTCGCTCTGCGAGGCCGCGAAGTCGCAATGCGCCGTGGACAGCGCGTGCAAGCCGTCGAAGCCGCCGTTCTGTTCGAGCAGGGGCAGGGCGCCCGCGCGCAGCAGCGAGGTCTTGCCGCAACCGCTGGCGCCGACCACCAGCACGAATCGACGGCCTTCGTCGAATTGCCGGCGCATCGCCGACAGCAGCATCGCCATCGCATCGCCGCGACCGAAGAAGACGCCGGCATGTCCGGCGCCGAACGCGGACAGGCCGACGAACGGATCGTGCCCGGCCCAGCCGTCGACCTGTCTTGGTCGCGGACGATAATCTTCCGGGAAGGCGACCGGCGCGATCAGGCGATAGCCGCGCTTGCGGATCGTTTCGATGTACGCCGGGGTCCGGCTGCTGTCGCCCAGCGCCCGGCGCAGTTCCGCGATCACCCGATGCACCGGATTGTCGCCGTAGAACGTGCCGTGCCAGACTTCGATCAGCAGTTGCTCGGCGCTGACGACCTCGCCGGCGCGTTCGGCCAGCGCCGCCAGCACTTCCATCAGCCGCGGTTCGATCGCGGTTTCGCCCAGATCGTTTTCGATCGAAAGACGCTCCGGATGCACCAGCCAGGCGCCGACCCGGAACCGCGATGTCGTCGAGCGTGCGCGCATCCGATCGCCTCTGTGCAACATCTTGCCCTCCTGGCGCACTCTTCTGCGGATGCACGGTCTCCGACGCCTGCCGCCGGTCTGCATGGCCTCGTGCCGGCGAATG
>JBIJAD010000458.1:0-2836 GCA_044345955.1 Lysobacteraceae bacterium | reverse complement strand
CGCCGCTGGACCCGGCGCGCAGCGCGGCGATCCTGATCTCCAAGACCTTCGGCACCCAGGAAACCCTGCTCAACGGCCGCGTGGTCCGCGACTGGCTGGACGACGACGCCCGCGTCTATGCGGTCAGCGCCAATATCGAACGCGCGGCCGCGTTCGGGGTCGCCGAGAGCCGCATCCTGCCGATGTGGGACTGGGTCGGCGGCCGTTATTCGCTGTGGTCCGCGGTCGGCTTTCCGATCGCGCTGGCGATCGGCATGCCGGGCTTCGAGCGCCTGCTCGCCGGCGCCGCGCAGATGGACGCGCACGTGCTGGAACGGCCGCTGCGCGAAAATCTCGCGGCCTGGCACGCGCTCACCGCGATCTGGAACCGCAACGCCCTGCACGCCGGCACCCATGCGGTGCTGCCCTACGACGAGCGTCTGCGCCTGCTGCCGAATTATCTGCAGCAACTGGTGATGGAAAGCCTCGGCAAGTCGGTGCGCCTCGACGGCGCACCGCCGGGGGTGCAGACCGTGCCGGTGTGGTGGGGCGGGGCGGGCACCGATACCCAGCACAGTTTCTTCCAGGCCTTGCACCAGGGCACCCAGATCGTGCCCGCGGACTTCATCGGCACGATCCGCGCCGATCACGCGCATGCCGAAAACCACGCCGCGCTGCTCGCCAATCTGCTCGCGCAGACCGAAGCCTTCGCCAACGGCCAGCCCAGCGACGACCCGCACCGCGCCTACGCCGGCAATCGCCCGAGCACGCTGCTGCTGCTCGATGCGCTGACTCCGGAATCGCTCGGCGCGCTGATCGCGCTGTACGAGCACAGCGTCTATCTGCAGTCGGTGCTGTGGGGCATCAACGCCTTCGACCAGTTCGGCGTCGAACTGGGCAAACAGGTCGCCAACAAACTGCTGCCGGCGCTGCAGGGGCAGGGCGAGGCCGACGATCCGGTGACGCGGGCGTTGCTGGCGGAGATACGCATCCGTACATAGGGTGCGCCTTGGCGCACCGGACGATATGTGCAGCGGGCATACGGTGCGCCGTGGCGCACCCTATGCGCGGTGGCGGGCCAGCGCCCATTCGACGTGCTCGCGCACCATCGCATCGTCGATCTCGCGCCGCGATTCGAGCGCAGTCACGACCTCCGGCGTGGTCGGCGCATTCCCCAGCGCGACCGCGAGATTGCGCAGCCAGCGCGCGTAGCCGCTGCGCCGGATCGGCGAGCCTTCGGTGCGCTGCAGGAATTCGGCTTCGGTCCATGCGAACAGTTCGACGAGCGTGGCCCGGTCGAGATCGTTGCGGGTGCGGAAATCCGGCTCATCGGTGCGGCGCGCGAACTTGTTCCAGGGGCAGATCAACTGGCAGTCGTCGCAGCCGAAGATGCGGTTGCCGATCAGCGGCCGCAGTTCTTCGTCGATCGCACCCTCGTGCTCGATCGTGAGATAGGCGATGCAGCGGCGCGCGTCGAGCCGATACGGTGCGACGATCGCGCGGGTCGGGCAGATGTCGATGCAGCGTTCGCAGGTGCCGCAGTGCGCGCTGGCCGGTGGATCGACCGGCAGCGGCAGATCGACGTAGACCTCGCCGAGGAAGAACCACGAGCCGCCGTCGCGATCGATCAGGCAGGTGTGTTTGCCGATCCAGCCGAGCCCGGCGTTGCGCGCCAGTGCGCGTTCCAGCACGGGCGCCGAATCGACGAACACCCGGTAGCCGAACGGGCCGATCTCGGCGGCGATCCGGTCCGCGAGTTTCTGAAGGCGGTTGCGCATCAGCTTGTGATAGTCGCGACCGAGCGCGTAGCGGGCGACGTAAGCGCGTTCGCCGTCGTCCAGCGTGGCCCAGGCTTGATCCGGATCGCGGCCGTAGTCGAGACCGACCGAGATCACCCGCAGCGTGCCCGGCACCAGTTCCGCAGGGCGGCTGCGGCGCGTGCCGTGCTCGGCCATCCAGCGCATCGTCCCGTGCTGGCCCTGCGCCAGCCAGTCCAGCAGATGGCCCTCGTCCTCGGCCAGTTCCACGCCGGAGATCCCGCAGCGCGCGAAACCGGCTTCCGCCGCGAGGGCCTTGATCCGTCCGGCGAGTGCGATCAGGTCGATGTCGTGGGCGGCGGTCACGAGTGTGAGTATAGAATCCGCGCATGCGTACCGCCTCGCTCCATGACCTGCCCAGGCTCTACAACAGCGCCGCGGTGCGCGCCGCCGAGCAGGTCGCGATGGCGCGTTTCGGGCTGGACGAGGACGATCTGATGGCCCGCGCCGGGCTCGGCGCCTGGCGTCTGCTGCTGGACCGCTGGCCGCAGGCGCAGCGGATCGGCGTGCTCTGCGGCCCCGGCAACAACGGCGGCGACGGTTACGTGCTGGCCGAGCTGGCGCGCGCTTCCGGGCGGCATGTCTTCGTGCTGCGCCTCGGCGATGAGGTGAAGCCCGGCGCCGCGCAGCGCGCGGCCGAGGCCTACGTCCAGGCCGGCGGCGAGGTCGCCGCGTTCCAGATCGACGACGCGCTGGCGCAGGCGGACGTGTGGGTCGATGCGCTGTTCGGGATCGGTCTGCATCGCGCGCTGGACGGCGCCCCGGCGGATCTGGTGACGGCGCTGAACGCCACCTGCGACGGCGACGGGTCCGCACCGGTGTTGGCGCTGGATGTACCGTCCGGTGTGGATGCCGACAATGGGTACCATCACGGCTGCGCGGTGCGTGCCGACGTCACCCTGAGTTTCATCGCCGGCAAGCCCGGGCTGTACACCGGTCGCGGTCGCGCCGTCGCCGGTGAGGTGGTGATCGACGACCTTGGTCTGGTCGATCATGTCTTCGACGATCTCGAGCCCGCCGCGCGCCTGCTGCGCGTCGAC